>NZ_CALIMQ010000306.1 GCF_938045535.1 uncultured Campylobacter sp.
GATTTGCACGAGCATAAATTTATAGATGAGTGATAAAATCCAATTAAAATTTAACGCGAAATCTCATAAAATTCTGCTCGGCGGATTTTTGCAAATAACGTGCCATCATTAATGCTGTAGTATTGTCTAAGATTGTCTTGGACGAAAGCGGAGCCGAAAAGCTTCTAGGCGCAGGTGATATGCTAGTAAAACTAAGTGGTTCGCAGCCGCAGCATATATTTGCGCCGTATTTAAGCAAAGGCGATGTTAAACAGCTTTTAGAGCTAAAATAGATCGCTGATTTTGTCACAATATGCTAGGGCGAAATAGTTAAAAGCCCGAAATCCTATGTCGCAAAATTTGCGTCGCTATAACAATCCTATAAATTCCATAGTTTAAATGCGCCGCGGAATTTCAGGCGGAATTTTGTTACAGCGGTTACGGCGTAGTAGCGCGTAAATTTAAAGCAAAATTTCGCGGCGGCGCAAAGCCTCCGTATTTGCGGATTTAAAGTCAAATTTTAGAATTTAATCCTGCCAGATATTTTCGTTTAATTTCAGACTTTTTACGATGGAGAGAAAGAATAGAAGCTCGTGCTTGATAGACGCGGCGGGATCGAAACTAAGTACGCTGCGATCCACGCTAGGCTCGAAACTATCGTATCCCGTGCGGATGAAAATATAGACGTTTTTGCCCGAAAAGCTTAAACTGATCGGTCCGCCGGCACCGCTTCTAAAGCGAAGCAGGCGCCGCATAAAGGCGGGTGTGAGGGCATACATTGCAGACACCGCATCGGCGCTATATACGCTAAATGCGGAGCTAAACTCGCTATCGTCCATCGCGATCTTCTTAAGTCTGCCAAGCGTTGGCCTAGCGCTGAGCGAAGGCAGGATCACCGCCACCGAGTTTACGCGCTTTTTAAATTCCGCGTAGAAAAATATCCCCCTGCTGCTACGTCGTTCGTCGGTGTGGGTCACGCAAACATCCGCAAAACTGAAAAATACTCCGTCATAGACGCCGGAAATTTTATCTTCGCAATCAAAATAGCTTATGCCGTCCACAAATAGGCCGCTAGCGCGCAGATACGCCGGCCGAAACGAGCCCGAAATTTCGTAGCGATAACCTAGGCTTGCGATATAGGGCGCGATATATTGGTGTTTAAAGGCGCGGACGAATTTTTTGGATCTGTTGTATTTGATCCGCTCCAGCGCGGCATCCGCGATATTAAACAAAGAAAGGCAGATGGTTACGAGTGCGATGACGAAGCGCAAGGTATCATTCTCGCATATTTCTACGCCTTTGGCAAGTATCCACAGCAAGACGCAAAAGATAAATACTCGCACTATATTTGCATCTTTATTCACTACTCTAAAAGAGATGCTGCCGCAGCTAAATATCACTATGATCCAGCAGAGGCCTACTGCTGCTTCTTGATCTCTAAAATTGAAAAATAGCCACAGCGCCGAGGCTAGCACCGCTAGTACTATTATCGAAAACGCCGTACCTTTGTGCCGCTCCGCCTCATCTAGGATGCTAAGTCTTAGTTTTTCCAGTTCGTTTGCGGTCATCTTTCTCTTTCTAAATTTAGCTAGTAAATTTTAAAATTTAATACTTAGAGTTCGCCCCTAAAATTTAAAGAACTAAGATTTAAATTTATAAAATTCCGCGGAATTTCGCTCTTTAAATTTAGCGCGAATCTCTGCGCTAAATTTAGCTTTGGCACAAAATTTCTACGATCACCTGTGGCAATAGCTCATGTTCGATCTCGTGGATTTTGGTCTCGTAAGCTTCAAGGCTCATTCCTGCGCTCTTTTCAAACGCGCGCTGAGCGATGATTTTACCGCCGTCTAGCTCCTCGCTGACCCAGTGCACGCTCACGCCGCCCACCTTCATATCGCTCTCGAAACTCTCTTTTATCGCGTGCGCACCCTTAAAAAGAGGCAGTAGCGACGGGTGCAAGTTTATCGCGCGAACCCTGCTTGTAAAAACGGGTGTGAGAATTCGCATAAAGCCCGCAAGCACCGTAAGCTCCGCGCCGCTTTTTTCGATCTCGCGTACGAGCGCGGCGTCGAACTCCTCGCGGCTAGCGAAGTCTTTGTGATTTAGGATCACGCTTTTAAGTCCGAATTTTGCGGCTTTTGCGATACCGCCGGCGTCAGCTTTGTTGCTTAGCGTTAGCACGACTTCGATCTTGGTTTCGCCAAAAACCTTGCCGTGCAGCTTCTGTAGGATCGCCTCCAAATTTGAGCCGCCGCCGCTAAATAAAACCGCTATTTTTTTTGTAAGCATTTGAGTCCTTTGATGATGTCCGCGGCCGTGAGCGCGTAGTCGTTGATTTTGATTTCGCGAGCGGCTAGAGCGTGAGCTAGCGTGCCCGAGATCGCGGCATTTAGCGGGTCGTAACCCTGAGCGAGCAGTCCCGCGACGATACCGCTTAGCGCGTCTCCGCTACCGCCTTTTGCGAGCGCGGCGCTACCGTGCGTCATGACGTATACCTCGCCGCCTTGCGCGATTAGCGTATTTGCGCCTTTTAAAACAAGCACGCATTTAAAATTTCGGCTAAAAATTTGAGCGAGTTTAAAGCGGTTTTTTTGTACTTCGCCAGCGTCAAATTTGCCC
>NZ_CALIMQ010000307.1 GCF_938045535.1 uncultured Campylobacter sp.
CGCGAAATCCTTATCTATATTTAATTAAATTTTGACTAGTGGTATTTTTTAATAAAAATTTACTAAAATTATAATTTTAAAGCAGAATTTATAGCGAAATGTGAAAAATAAAATTTCACTTAGAGCTGTTTTTATATCGTAGAATTTCGCAACTTTTAAGAAACCTTAGAATTCCATTATAGCTCAAGCTTTAAACCGATTTTTAAGCCTTGGGGTAGTATCATTTCGCAAAGAATGGATTAAGATGAATTTTATAAAATTTTATATTGCCTTTTTGATTTATTTATCGCAGATGGCGGCAGCTGGCAGCTTTGATCTAAATGCCACGCTGCGTTTGGGCGCATTCGACGCAAGCTCGCACCGACTGCTTTTATGCGGCAGTGGCGGCGAGCTTAGGATGTTTGATACTGCTAAATGGGATGTGGAGTTCGCGCAAAAATACAGCGATAACGAAATCACGGCTCTAAATTTAAAAAACGGCAAAATTTATCTAGCTTGGGGCGGAGTCGAAATCGCGGTGCTAAACGATAGACTAAAGTTTTTACGCACGCTTAAGACGGGGCGTAGCGGCACGGCCCAAATAGATGCGATCTATGCCGCAAAAGACGCGATTTACGCGGTAGTGGATAAGAATCAACTAATAAGATTAGACGAAGACCCTGATAACAGCGCGGACGGCGGCTACGCCCCAAGAGAAAATTCCACCGCGAACGGGCAATCTTTAAATAAAAATTCCGCCCCAGATGGGCTGCGCGGAATTTCGTTTCATTACGGCAGGATCAATGCCGTTAGCCTGGGCGCTAACGGACTTTGCGTCGCAAGCTGGAACGGCGTAGCCTGTTTTAGCGCAGATCTTTTTGCGACTAAATTTAGCGGCATCGATACAGCGCCTAATCGCGCCGCGCAGGGAGAGCTTGGTGGCGTGAAATCTAAAGATGCGGAATTTAATAGCACAAAAAGCGTGCAAGGCTCCGAGCCAAACGAAACTAAAGTTAGCGGCGCAAAGAGCGCGGAATTTCAAAGCTTAGAATTCAAAGGCGCAAAATTTCAAGACGAGGGGCTTAAAACTCGAAGCGAAATTTCAGCCGAAGCTGGCGATAAAAATTTAAGCGGCTCTATCGCTACTGCACTTGCAGACTGCGATGGGGCGCTATTTATAGGCGATATAGAGGGGGATTTTATAAATTTAAAAAGCGGCGAGCGCAAAAGCGTGGGCTCTTGGATCAAATCCATCGTATGCGCCCGCGGCACGCAGTTTATCGCTACTAAAGATAAAATTTACGAAAATCAAAAAGCAGGATTAAAGGAGGTTGTGGATTTAAAAAGCGAATTTTTAGCGATGTACGCAGACGGGGAAGCGATCCTCGTAGTCAGCAAATCAGGCAAAATTTTAAAATTCTAAGAAAGGATTAGTATGTTAAAAAGTTTCAAACCCGTGCTTTTGGGCTCGGTTTTGTTCGCCGCAAGCGCCCTGTGTGCCGCAGATAGCGACCTAGAGCGCGTGATGAAAGAACGAAATTTAAGCGAAAAAGACGTTTTGGCGGCGGCTAAGACCTATCAGCCGACCGGTAGAAAGGACGATTATATGGTCTTCTCCTCCGGCGGTCAAAGCGGACAGGTGCTAGTTTACGGCGTGCCGTCGATGAGGATCTACAAATATATCGGCGTATTTACCCCAGAGCCTTGGCAGGGATACGGCTTTGACGAGGAGAGCAAGGCGGTCTTAAGATCGGGCTCCATTAACGGCAAAGAGATCAACTGGGGCGATACTCACCATCCAAATTTCAGCGAAAAAAACGGCGAGTATGTGGGCGATTATCTCTTTATCAACGATAAGGCGAACCCAAGAATCGCAGTTATAAATTTATCCGATTTCGAGACTACTCAAATAGTCGTAAATCCCGTAATCAAAAGCGATCACGGCGGCTCTTTCGTAACGCCTAATACCGAATACGTCATCGAAACCAGCCAATACGCAGCCCCTTTTAAAAATAGAGTCGTTACACGAGCTTGATACCGACGTGCAGCCCATTAGTTTTGATACGACTGGCACCCGATCGAGGAGTATCAGGCGGTTTATCGCGGTGCAGTAACGCTATGGAAATTTGACTACGACAAAGGCAAAATCGACGTAAATAAATCCTTTTCTCTAGAGCTTCCTCCATATATGCAAGATCTAAGTGACGCAGGTAAGGGCGAGAGCTTTGGCTGGGCGTTTACCAACAGCTTTAACTCCGAAATGTACACGGGCGGCATCGAAAAGGGTCTGCCTCCGATGGAAGCCGGTATGAGCCGCAACGATACCGACTACCTGCACGTTTACAACTGGCAAATTCTAGAAAAGCTTGCTCAAGACAGCAAAAACTATAAGGTCGTAAACGGACACAGAATCGTTACGATAGACGCCGCCGTAAAAGCGGGAGCGCTATTTTTGATCCCTGAAGCCAAATCCCCTCACGGCGTCGATGTTAGCCCTGATGGCCGCTATATCATCATCGGCGGTAAACTAGATACTCACGCTAGCGTTTATGATTTTAAAAAGATCAAAGAGCTAATTGATAAAAAAGAATACGCAGGCAAGGATCCATACGGAATTCCGATCCTAGATATGCAAAAGACGCTTCACGGACAAGCAGAGCTTGGTCTTGGACCTTTGCATAACACCTTCGATTCGCAAGATGGCGTAATCTATACATCGCTTTACGTTGATAGCCAGATCGTAAAATGGAACTACAAAACGCTAAAGGTTTTAGATAGGATCAACGTTCACTACAATATCGGTCACCTCGACTCCATGGAGGGCAAATCCTCAAAGCCTGTCGGCAAATACGTAATCGCACTGGATAAGCTTTCGATCGATAGATTTAATCCTATCGGACCGCTTCATCCGCAAAATCACCAGCTAATCGACATCACCGGGCCTAAAATGGAGATGCTTTATGATCTTCCTATCGGTCTTGGCGAGCCGCACGACGTAGTTTCTATCGCAGCTAGTAAACTTCATACGAAACCTACCTATACTATGGGAACAAACTCTCGCACCGGCAAACAACACCCTGCTATGACGCTAGCGGGTCAAGAACGCATCGAGCGCGACGGCAAAAACGTAAAAGTCTATGCTACGGCGATCCGCAGCCATATTAATCCTGAGCACATCGAGGTTAATAAGGACGATAACGTAACGATCTATATGACAAATTTAGAGCGTGCCGAGGACGAAACTCACGGCTTTACGGTTGATGATTACGATCTGCATATGTCGCTTGAGCCGGGTAAGACTGCGAGCGTAAATTTCATCGCAGATAAAGAGGGCGTATTTCCTTTCTACTGCACAGAATTCTGCTCTGCGTTGCACCTTGAGATGTTTGGATATCTATACGTAAAAGATCCGAATAAAAAATACACTTCAGCTAAAGCTTCTATGCTAAAAGCTCTTAGCCCAGAAGCTCTAAAAGCCGAATACGACAAGGTAGTAGCTACGAATAAAGCCACAGACGACGTTATTCAATCAGTCGTTAAATTCTTAAAAGAGAAAAATTACGAGAAATATCCTAAGGTCAAGGCTTTAGTCGATGACGCGCTAGATCAATACGGCAAAATTCCTGAAACTAAAGCCAAGGCAGACGCCGCAGTAAAAGCAGGCGATATGAACGGCGCTATACTTTGGGAAGGTCAAGTTTGGCAGTATTTAGTAAAAACCGCAGATGTCGGACTTCGCGCTAAAAACAACCTAATCCGCGAGCTCTCCACTCCTATGAGCGAGGCTGCGTCTAACGGCGAGAAGGCTTACCTACGTGGAGGCTGCAACGGCTGCCACGTCATCGGTCAAGTAAGCTCCGGTCCTGATCTAACAGGCGTCCTACTCCGCCATGAAAACGGCGAGAAATGGGTAGCCGATTTCATCAAAGACCCTGCTAAATTCTACGAAGATGATTACGTTAAGGCAATGATAAATTACTTCAACCTTCGCATGCCAAATCAGCATATGAAAGACGAAGAGATCAAAGATATCATCGAATACCTAAAATGGGTCGATGAGAACGCGGGTCTTAACTAACCCCACTCTCCCCCGCAAGGGGGAGAATTTAAAGGAGATGAAATGCCAAAATATAAAATTTACGCGATTTTAGCGCTGCTTATTATGACGGTCGCTTTTACCATCCCTACGCTCGGATTTTTCAAAGTCCAAGGCAAAATCGTATCGGGGCAGGTTAGCAGCGTCTCGCAGCTGCCCGCATACTCCGCACCGATATGGAATTTTTATACGAAAGCATCATATAAAAATCACCTAATTCCTAGTGATGTTAAAAACGATCTAGGCGCGATGCTGGAGCATAAATTTGAAGTGGGAGTTCCTAGCATACCGGTGTGGAAAATTTCACTCGAAGCGCCGAACTATCCAAAAGAGGCCTTCCCTGATGGAATTCCGCTTTACGTCCACGTTGACGGCTTTAGCGGTGATATCGGCGAGATGAATACCCTAAATCACTATATCGGCATGTATCCCGTCTGGCGCGGCGGCACGCTCGAGCACTCGCTATCGCCGTATTATCTCATAATCGCGACGATAGGAATGCTCGCGTTTTTATACTACGACGGCAAGGGGCAAACCCTGCTTATGATCCTGCCGATCATTGCGCCGCTTATCTTCATCGGCTGCTACGTGGGTTGGCTCTATTGGTTCGGGCACAATCTGCAAGACTGGGGCGCGTTTAAAATAAAGCCTTTCATGCCTACGGCGTTTGGCGACGGCAGTGTGGCGCATTTTACTACCCATTCATATCCGGCTCTTGGCTTTTGGCTGATGCTGGCCCTGTCGCTGCTATCGGCGTTAGCTCTACTATCTAAGAAAAAATTCCTACGAGAGCATAGATGAGGCTTTTGCTTCTAGCATTCTCGCTCGCGCTAAGCTTAGGCGCGGGCGAGCTTCAAGACGCGATCGATAGCGCAAAAGCGGGCGATATTATAGAACTAGCCGCGGGCGAGTACCGCGGCAATATTTTAATCGATAAACCCCTTACTATCGATGGACTAGACCGCTCCGCCGTGATCATAGGCGATCGCAACGGAACGGTCATTCGCGTCCGCTCTCCGCATGTTACAATCAAGAATTTAACAATTCAAAACGGAGGCTTCGAACATCTTAGCGAGGATGCAGGGATCAACGTAAGCGACGTAAACAGCGTAATCATAAAAAATAATCTCATCAAAGACGTGCTCTACGGCGTCGTGCTAAGCAAGGCAAACGACGTAACGATCGAGGGCAACGAAATTTCAAGCAATACCTACCGCACGAGTTTCAAAGGCGACGGCATCAAGCTTTGGTATTCCAATGCCAATAAAATTTTAAATAACGACGTCCACAACGTCCGCGACACCGTTTTTTACTTCTCAAACGGAAATCTCGTCGCAGGCAACAAAGGCCATAGCTGTCGTTATTCACTGCACTTTATGAACTCCGGGCATAACGTCGTAGAGGATAACTACTACGACGGCAATAGCGTGGGATTATTTTTTATGTTTTCAAGCGACAATATCGCCAGACGTAATGTCGTGCGCAACGCAGACGGCGCTTATGGCGTAGGCATCGGTATGAAGGATAGCTCAAATTTCAGGGTTACGGATAATAAAGTCGTCTACAACGCACGCGGATTTTATCTGGATCAATCCCCATATCAGCCAGGCTCACTTAACGTTTTTGAAAACAATGATATCGAATACAACAGCATCGGCGTGCAATTCCACGCCACGCAGCTAAAAAGCGTATTTAAAAACAATAAATTTAAAGGCAATATGGAGATTGTGCTAAACGATACGCCCCAATCCAAGCTCTTGCAAAACGAATGGAGTGGCAACTATTTTGACGATTACGACGGATTTGATCGCGATGGCGACGGCTACGGCGACGTTAGCTACAGCTCATACGCCTACGCGGATAGGCTTTGGGCGTATAAACCGAATGTGCGGTTTTTTTACGGCTCCAGCGGGATCGCGCTTTTAAATTTCATCTCCAAGCTCGCTCCGTTTTCAGAGCCTGAGCTACTGCTAAAAGATCCGAAACCTAGGATGAGGCAATGATAAAGAATAGACGCGAAGCGATAAAACTACTCGGCGGAGCGCTCGGAGTACTCGGGGCAGCGAACTTATTTGCGGATGAGAATTCCACAAATTCCGTAAATTTTACGGGCGGCGAAGCGCAGAATTCCGGCGCGTCAAATTCCGTAAATTCTGCGAGGCAAAATTCCGCGCCGAATTCCATAAAACAAAATTCTGCGGAAAATTCTAGCGGGGATTCCGCCTCTTTATATCTGCGCCCGCCCGGAGCACTAGCGGAACGAGGCTTCCGCTCTAGCTGCATCAAGTGCGGCCAATGCGTGCAGGTCTGCCCCTATCACAGCATCTATCTGCTCGATATTACGCATCTTTTTGACATCGGTACGCCCGTTATCGATGCCAAAGAGCGAGGCTGCTATCTTTGCGGCGCGCTTCCTTGCGTGCTCGCCTGTCCTAGCGGCGCGCTTAGCCACGAGACGAACGAGCCTAAAAAGGTTAAAATGGGAATCGCCGTGATTAAAAATTTAAACGCCTGTTTGGCGTATCGCGGGCAGGCTTTAAAATCTAGCGATCTGTGCCTAAAGCCCGCCAAGACTGAGCAGGAGCGTGAGCTAAACTCCGCGCTGGCGGCTAAAGAGGACAAGCCATGCGATCTATGCGCGTCGCTGTGCCCTTACCCGCAGCCGCTTGATGCCATAGCGATGATAAAGGCGAGCGCGCATTTCGCTCCGCAGATCCGCAGCGCTTGCGTCGGTTGCGGGGCGTGCGCAGAGCTCTGTCCGGCGCGTATCATCGAGATAATCCCGCGGGCGGATTACAAATCAATCTATGAAGGAAAACAATGAAAAGCTCCATTAAATTCTACATCTGCTCGCTAGCTGCGGCGCTTTTGCTGTGTGGCTGCGGAGATGACGGCAATTCAAGCTCCGCCGCCGCAAATTCTGCAGGGCAAAATTCTGCGGATCAGAATTCCGCGAGTGTAAATTCCGCATCACAGAGCGTGGAACAAAATCATACTGCAAAGCCTCGCATCAGCGTTAAAAGCGGCGAAGCGCCCAAGAAGAACGATAAGTTCGTAAGCTACGATTTTTACGGCGAGCGAAAGGTAAATTTTAATCTAAACGGCGATGTGAACGAAACGACCAAAAATATCGTGGCGTATTCAAGCATCAAAAACCAATACGAAAAGCTAAATTTCGACCTGATGAAAAAGCGCCTTGGGCATGATTTTATCCTGCGCTGTTCAGCGTGCCACGACGACTACGCCAACGGCATCATCGGTCCGTCGCTTCTGGATAAAACCGACGCGCAGATCGTGGATATGATTAAAAAGTATAAATTCAAAGAAAAGCCTAATCCTCTTATGGTGCAGCTCGTAAACGGCATGAGCGAGCAGCAGATAGAGACGATGGCGAAAGAAATTTACGAGTTCAACAAACAATTTAAGGAGCAGAAATGAAACCGGGCAAAATTTTAGCTTTGATTTTGGGTGTAGCACTGATCGCGCTGATGATCTTTATGGCTAGTTCGGACGATTCTAGCGCGCCGCAGCAAGAAGTCAAGCCGCAGGTGCAAGCAAAGCCTGCGCCGCAGAGCAAAAGCGTCGATCTCATCGACGATAAGGATGTAAAAAATATTAAAATTTTGCAGCAGAGCGTCAAAGAGCGCGATTTTAAGGTTAGTAGCTCCTATCTGGTAAGCTGCGCGCCCTGCCATGGCGATGACGGACGCGGCAAGATCGCTCCGCCGATCGGCGGCAAGAGCAAGGATCAAATTTTAGCAAGCCTCAAAGATTATAAAGCGGGCAAGATCAAAAACAGCCTGATGAGCGGACTGCTAACCAACGTAAGCGACGAGAGCCTAGATAAGCTCGCGGATGAAATTTCAAAATTTAAAGAGTAAGTCTTGGATAAATATAATTCGCGATGCACGATCAAAAATACGAGCTTTTTCTCGACCTTTGCGCTTAAAAATAAAAGCGGCAAATGGCGTCCCAGCATTCGGGCTCTGCGCTACGCCACGGTATTTTTGGTGCATCTGCTTTTCGTGCTTTCCTTTCGCGCCGATATTCAAATTTTAGAAGGCGACATCAGCGGCTCGCGGATACTTGGCTTTCACCTAGCAGATCCCTTTGCCACCCTTGAGGTGATCGCCGCGCACAAGGATCTGCCGATAAATTTGCTTATCGGCTCGGGCACTATTTTGCTGTTTTATTTCATCGCGGGCGGCAAGGCGTTTTGCTCGTGGATCTGTCCTTACGGAGCGCTTAGCGAGATCGGCGAAAAGCTGCATAATACGCTAATCGCTAAGCGCGTCATCAAGGAGCGCGCCCTGCCTCGCGGTATGCGATATGCGATCTGGGCGGTGTTTTTGCTGCTAAGCGCGATTACAGACCTGCTCGTTTTTGAAATTTTTAACGTAGTTGGAATTTTATCGCGCCTCATCATCTACGGCTTTTCGCTGGCGGGGCTTTGGATAGTTTTTGTGTTTTTGCTCGAAGTATTTTTTAGCAGGCGGATGTGGTGCACGCACCTATGCCCGCTAGGCAGTACCTATTCGCTTGCGGCGAAAGCTAGCCTTAGCAAGATTACTTGGGATAAAAGCAGGTGCGATCACTGCGGCGTTTGCCAAGACGTCTGCTTCGTCTCGCACGTACTGGACATCACCAAAAAAAAGGCATCCGAAAACCTAGGCGATAAGAGCAAATTTATGCTAAAAGGGATCGACTGCACGCTGTGCGGACGCTGTATCGACGTGTGTCACCAAGACGCACTGGGTATCGGTAATAAGCTAAAAGATATGGTCTAAGGAAGTCTATGATAGAGATTAAAAACGTAAGCAAGAAATTCGCAGATCAATTCGTTTTAAAAGATATCAATCTAAATATCGCGGACGGCGAGCAGGTGCTTTTCGTCGGGCAAAACGGCACGGGCAAAAGCTCGCTGATGCGGACGATTTTGGGCGAATACATACCCACAAGCGGCAGCGTAGCTATCGACGGATTTGATTCGTTTAAGCAGCGTAGCCGCGCGCTACGCGGTATCAGCTTCGTGCCGCAAACCCCGCCGCCGCTTAAGCTGAGCCTAAATGAGCTCATCTACTTCGCCGAGCGCACGGCGGACGCAAGCAGAGCGGATATAGTAAAATTTTGCGACGAAATGGAGCTTGATCTGAGTTCAAATTTAAACAAACCCTTTCATAAGCTATCCGGCGGTATGAAGCAGAAATTTTTAATCGCGCTAGCCTTCGGCAGAGCCAGCAAGGCGATGATTTTCGACGAGCCGACTGCCAATCTCGATCCGAGCGCGCGCGAGCATTTTAAGACGCTTTTGCACAACCACGCAAAAGATAAGAGCTTGATCTTTATCTCGCATAGGCTCGAGGAAGTGGGAGGACTGGTAAAAAGAATGATTTCAATGGATCTAGGGAGGATCGTAGATGACAAAAATGTTTAAAATTATGCTTTGTGCGCTTGCGGCGCTTACGTTTTTAGGCTGCGGCGACGAGAAAGACTACGGCAACGTCCACTACGACAGAGACGTATGCGAGCACTGCCAGATGGCGATCAGCGACAACCGCTTCAGCGTCGATGTGCGCGTGGACGGTAAAAACCACTACTTTGACGACATCGGCTGCTTGGTGGATTTTATGGTTACCAACGACAAACTAAACTGGCTGAAGGACGCCAAAATTTACATCAATGACGCTAGCGGCAACGGCGAGTTTATCGACGCACGCACGGCGCATTTTTACAAGGGCTTTAAAACCCCTATGTCGTTCGGCTGGGGCGCGTTTAAAAACAAGCAAGAGGGCAAGCAAGACTTCAGCTTCGATCAAGTAGTCGCGGCGCTTAAAGCAGGCGGCGGCTCGCACGGCATGGGAATGGGCGATATGGGTCGCGATGCGCACGGCGATCTGGGAAGTATGCACGATCATGGCGATATGGGCGGCATGAAAGACCCTCACTCCGCAGAGCACGGCATGAGCGGGCCTAAACATGATATGGGCGGCGGCGATGCGGGCAGCACGGCACACTCTCAAGGCGAGCCGCACGATATGGGGCAGATGCACGAAGGCAACAGCACTGTGCACGATATCCCTTCGGGGCACGCGCATTAAGGATGCTTTGGCTAAAGCGAAATTTTAAGCGGCTTCGTTTTGCACTAAATTTAAAGCCTGAATTTCAGCGCGCCGCCCATGCCGATATAGATGAGATAAAATTTTATTTTGCAGCTGCGGCACGAGGCAAAGCTAGGCTTAAAAAACGACCGCAAAATTTCATCTCGCAATGCGGCTAAATTTCTAAATTTAATGTGCGACATGAAATTCTGCTTTGCGCACTAAATTTACGCAAGCGTACTAATTTAAAATTTCGCTGTAGATTTAAAATTTATTCGACGTAGAATCTCGCCGCTTCGAGATTTTTAAAATTTTATGCCGCGAGATACGCCTGGTTTTGAAATTTTACGGAGCTGAAATTTAAGTAGCCCCGTTAAACGGCTAAATTTTAAAACTGCGGCGGATGACGGATAGCGGGCTGCGAACGACGCGCTGTTTGCAGGCGCCGCAAGCGAGCCGTAAATTTAAAATTTATGCGCGAGCCGCGGCCACAGGCAGCGGATAAAATTTCGCCGCTTATTTAAACACTCGGCGGGCGAAATTTAAAGCTATATCCGGGCTGCAAAACGAGGCTAAAATTTAAAGACGGGCGGCGCATTTAGGCCGCGCGAGAAATCTAAATTTAAAAGCGCACCGAGGCGCAATAAAGGAAAAGAATGAAAAATTTACTCACCATCGCCGCTTTGGATATCAAAGAGTCCTTCCGCTCGCGCTGGTTTTTGCTCTATCTGCTGATCTTTAGCGGGCTCGTGGCGGCGTTTTTCATCACGGGGGTGACCGATTCGCGCGTGCTCGGTTTCAGCGGGCTTTCGCGGCTGCTGCTGCTGTTTATTCAGATCTGCATCATCATCCTGCCCGTCTTCGTGCTCGTCACCACCAGCAAAGCGATCCTAGCCGATCGAGACCTAAATATCTTAGAATACCTGCTAAGCTTCCCGATCTCGCAGGCGCAGTATTACTACGGCAAGGCGCTAGGAAGGCTGTTTGGAGTGTTCGTGCCGATATTTTTGTCGCTGCTTTTGGCGATCGTTTGGGGCGCGATTAAGGGCACGGGCATTCCGTGGGCGATCTGCCTGCTTTATACGGGGCTGCTTTTTAGCTTGTGCGCGGCATTTTTAGGCGTAGCGTTTTTGATCTGCGCCGTTTCAAAAAGCCAAGAGATGGGGCTTGGGCTCGCGTTTTTCGTCTGGCTTTTCTGCCTTGCGTTTTTGGATCTCGTGCTGATCGGACTGCTCGCAAAAACGGGCGTAAACGAAAATCTGATCTTTGCGATCGCCCTAGCAAACCCGATGGAGGACTTTCGCATCGCCGCTATCAGCCTATTTGATCCCGATCTTGCGGTCATCGGCACGACGGCGTATTTTATCCTAGATCACTTCGGGCGCGGACTTTTCATCGCCTTTTCGCTGCTCTATCCGATCGCGCTGGGCGCGGCGAGCCTGATTTTGGGCTATTTTATCTTTAGATCGAAGGATTTGGCGTGAAATTTCCACTAATTTTGGCGGCATTTATAGTGCTTTGCGGCGCAGCTGAGATACAAAATTCCGCGGCGCAAAGCTCCAGCTCAGCGCAGAATTTAGGCGCATCAGATAAGACAGGCTCCGATTCGGCGCAAAATTCCAAATCTGCGCGCGATCTTGCGTGGCTAAAAGACGTAAATCTTACCTGCGCTAAATACGGCATCGATACTAGCGCGCATCCCGAATTTCGCGCCTATGCAAGGCTTAAAGACGGCAGCGCGCTAGCGTTTGCTTCGCCCAAGGCGATGTTTGCATATTTTTTCGAGGGCGAAAATTTGAGCGGCAATAACGGCGCGGCTTCCGCAGAGGAAAATTTGATGAGCAAAAATCCCGCTAGCGGCAATTTCGGCGAGTCAAATTCCACGAACGCAAATTTCGGCGGTGCAGAGCTTTACGTCACCGATTACGCAAGCGGCGAAATTTTACGGGCGCAGGACGCGTTTTATGTATTCGGCAGCGTGCTGCAAAGCGCCAGAGGCGACGATCTCATCACGTTTGCGAGATTGCGCGACGCGCAAGACTTCATGCGCGAGAAAAAGGGGCATAAAATTTTGCAGTTTCGAGAAATCTCCGCCAGGCTGATCGATTATCTAAGATGATCGAGCCGCTCGGCGAAATTTAAACCAAGTTATTTAGTATATCTTATTCATAAAATTTTATCTTTTATTTTAGTGCGCTATTAAGGGAATTTAAAGCAATTAAAAAATGATATAAAAAAAAGGTCAATCCTTATCGGAATAGCTGCTTTGCTAGTTAGCTGTGGCGGAGGCGGAGGTGGAGGCGGAAGTTCGCAGACATCTCAA
>NZ_CALIMQ010000308.1 GCF_938045535.1 uncultured Campylobacter sp.
AAGGCACTGAAGCGCGCGTAAATTTTAAAATTTTAGCCTGCCGATCGCTGTGCCCTCATATAACCCTCCATTGCTGCGCCTATAACTACCATTATTTAACGCCGCTCGTCGCCGTGCCGTAAAATTTTAAAAATTCCGCAAAATTTTATAAGGTTGAAAGGAATTCCATAAAATTCCACCGCCCGCACTAAGTTTTAATAAATAAATTTAAAGGTAAAATAACGCTTCAAATGCAATTCGAGGTAGCGATGCGAAAAATTCTAATGGGTTCGTTTGTTTTTTGCGGCACGCTTTTTGGCGCTTCTTGCGAGCAGATGCTAAGCGATCCGCGTGGCTTTTTTAGTAAGGAGCCTGCGGACGAAGAGCTGCTGCAAAGCGATTTTGGCTGTAAAGGCTCGCTAGCTGGCGCAGAATTTTTGCAAAATTTAAAAAGCGCGGCTTCTGAGATCAGGGACGAAAATATCGATTGTGTCGGTAACGAAGCCTTGCTGAACGAAAAAAGGCTTGAGCGAACCTTGGCATTTGCGGGGATGGATGGCGAGGGCTTTTTGAGCTATGCTAAAGAGAAAAACTACGCGCAAATTAGCGAAAAATCGCTTGAAGCCTTAGAATTTTACTCCGAGCGCAAGATTGGAAATTTCATCGCTTATGGCAATTTTATGGGCGAGATCTCAGCAGCCAGGGAGGCGCTAAAAGATTATTTCGCCGCCAAATTTAATAAAAACGACGCCGATGAGCTGGCAAGCGCCGTGATAGCGGAATTTATCGCATACGCTGCAAAGGATCGCAAGGCGGGAGATTACGGTGAGCTTGAGCTGGCGTTAAAAGGCGGAGTAAGTGCAGATGAGTTTCGTGCGCTACTTTTTAGCAAGGATTTTGCGATTTACGAGCTTGATAATGCCCTGGATCTGGCACTTTTGCTAGGATATGACGAGCGCTTTAGCGGCGCTTTGATCGATCGGGGCGCGCAGATAAATGCTGGCGAGGAAAACTCTCTATTTTACGCGATGAATAACGTTCAAAGCGCTAAATTTATGATCTCTAAAGGCGCTTTGGTTGGCTATAAAAACTCGCTTGGGCAAACTCCAATATTTTTCGCCGCCGCGGCAAAAAATTATGAGCTCGTAAAGTTGCTAATCTACTCGCACGCTAGCGTAAATGTCCGTCAGATCGGCAGCACTGAAGCTCAGGCTCTAGCGTCGCTAGGCGAGCGTAGCGACGGCTGTGAACGTTCGGGCGCGGGTAAGACACTGCTGATGTTTGCGGCGCAAAAAAGTACCAAGCAGATCGTTGAATTGCTCGTAAAATCGGGCGCAAACGAAAAGGCGGCCGACGAGGCGGGGCTAAATGCGCTAGACTACGCGCTTGCGGGTGGTGAAGCAGCTACGCAGAGCTATTTGCGCTCGCTTGGATTAAGTCCTACGCAAGTAAGCGATGATTTTACGAGCGATCCGCAAGATGCGCCTGAGCGTGAAAATTAGCGGGCTTGATTTAAAGGGTCGCTCGCCGCTTCGTCGTCGTTTTGGGTTTGCGGCGTTTTGGGTTTGCAAAAGCCTTATAAGCTTTAAATTTAATGTTTTGCCGCTTTGTAAATTCTATAAATTTAGCGGATTTTTCGAGTGCGAGTTGGTAGAATTTAACGCTTTAAAATTTTATCGCTTTGCTTGCGCAGGTTGCATGCACTGAAATTTTATAAACGTGCAGACGAGCTTTAAAAATGGCGATTTGTGCATTTATGCGCGATAAAATTTTTGCTGAGGGATTTTGGTTTGCGATCAAGAGCGGGATTTCGTCAAATTTTGCGAGAGAAATTTATCGCTCTTGCGACAAAGTAAGTGCTGCAGCATTGCGGAATTTTACCTTGATTTGGGGCTTTTGCT
>NZ_CALIMQ010000309.1 GCF_938045535.1 uncultured Campylobacter sp.
ATTCCTAAACTTATTTTATTTTTCTGATTTCTCCATAAAATTTTATCTAGGTTCAAAATTTGATGCCGTGTTGTTGCGCTGCGTAAAATTTCAATAACGCGCTAAATTTTAAGTAGCACGTAAAATCAAGCATTGCGCTAATTCAAGTTACGCGCCGAATTTAGCTCGCGCGGCAAATTAAGCGCGCCACCTAAAAGCGGTATAAAATTCACTCGCGCGATAAAGCCCGTCCTTCGGGGGCTAGGCGTATAAAATTCTACCCAGGCGGATCATGTTCGAGCCGCATTTGATCGCGAGCTCAAAATCATCGCTCATCCCCATCGAGCAGATCCGCGCGCCGTGCGGCACGAGCGCATCGAAGATCTCGCGGCTCACCTCGAAGCTTCGCGCGATCTGCGCGGGCTCGCTCACATGCGCTCCGATGCTCATCACGCCGATTAAATTTAGATTTTTGCACTCCTGCTTGATGCGCAAAAACTCCTCCACCGCCCGGTTTTTATCGAGCCCCGTTTTGGAGCTCTCGCCCGCAGCGTTGATCTCCAGCAGCGTATCTAGCGGATAATTCAGCCGCTTATTTACGGCAAGCGCGAGCTCATAACTGTTGCAGCTCTGCCACAGCGTCGGGCGCAGAGCGATGAGCTGATTGATTTTGTTGCTTTGTAGCGTGCCGATGAAGTGCCACTTTAGCGGCAGCTCGCGCAACGCCTCGCTTTTGCGCTTTAGCTCCTGCACCCTGTTTTCTCCAAACGCGATCTGTCCTTGCGAATACAGCTCGCACACCTCATCCGTGCCTACGTTTTTGCTTACCGCGACTAGCTGCACGTCGCCCGCGCCTGCTTTTGCAGCCTCAATGCGCTTTAAAATTTCATCCAGTCTCATTTATAAAATCCCAAAATTCTAGCGAAATCATTTAGTACCGTAAATATCATCAAAAGCGCTAAAATCCCCATGCCTACGTAGCTGGCGCCCACGAATACCCGCTTTGGCACGGGGCGGCGGAAGATGAGCTCAAAGAGATTAAACGCGATGTGCCCGCCGTCGAGTGCTGGGATCGGAAAGAGGTTGATAAGCCCTAAATTTACCGATATTAGCGCCACGAGCGCGAGCAAGACCGCCGCGCCGTAATCGACCGCCTTTGAAGTGATGTCCGTAATGGCGACGATACCGCCCATCTCCTTGGGCGAAACGACGCCGCTGGCGAGCTTTTCTAGACCCACCAAGATGAGTTTTGATGCCTCTACCGTCTGATCCCACGCGAAGCTAAGCGAGCGAGCACCTTTGTGATACAGCGTCACGGTCGCGTTGTAATCGGGCGAAATGCCGATGAGCGGCACTCTTATGCTCTCGCGCCAGATGGTTTTTTTCTCGCCGAGCTTTGGCGTGAGCTGCAGGCTCAGCCGCTCGCCGCCGCGCATGATTTCTAAGCTTAGAGGTGCGGCGGTTACCTGCTTTGAGATATCGTCCCACTCGCGGATCTGCTTGCCGTCGATTGATAAAATTTCATCGTTTAGCATTAGCCCTGCGCTTGCCGCGGCAGAGCCTGGCGAGATTTTGCCGACCTTGGGCGCTAACTTTTCGACGCCGATGTAGCCCAGCGCGATGTAGATCAAAAACGCAAGCAGCAGGTTAAAAAACGGCCCCGCAAAAAGTATGATTATGCGCGCTATCGGGCCTTTGGAGTTGTAGCTATCGGGATCTGCGCTTGCCGCGGCGGGATCCAAATCCTCCTGCCCCTTAAGGCTCACGTAGCCTCCCAGAGGGATCGCGCTGATGGCGTACTGAGTAGCGCCGATGCGCTTGGTAAAGACCTTCTCGCCGAAGCCCACGCTAAAGACGTTCACCCCCACGCCCAGCGCCCGCGCCGCCAAAAAATGCCCCAGCTCATGGAAAAAGATGAGGAAGCTGATCGCCAGCACCGTGACCATAAAATTTATCGAGTAAAAATAAAATCCGACCGCCAGGATCGCGAGCGTTAAAATTATGCTTTTCAAATTTCAGACCTTTGTAAAAAATGGGCTAAGCTTACTATTATTTTGCAAATTTTAAGCTTAGAAAAGAGATTATCTAAAAGCATAGCGGTATAAGCATGCTTTAAAATATATAAATTTAAAATTTTTTATTTCGCAATATCGGCAAGACGCAGATAATAATCAATTAGTTTTTGCGTATGATTTTGTTTAATTTCTTTTATTTTTTCATTGTCTGTAATTTCTCTGTCCCGTCTTCGCATTTTT
>NZ_CALIMQ010000310.1 GCF_938045535.1 uncultured Campylobacter sp.
AAATTCTATGTGAAATTTTAAGTATTTTGGAATTTTAAAATTCCAAAAAACGAGTTTTGTGCCTTCAAATATGAAAGCCTCAGCGAGCTTTTAAAATTTAAAATCGCGCCGAAATCTATTTTATACGCAATGAAATTCGCCCCCAAGAGATATCGGATACGGCAAATCAAACAGATCGTCTTACCAAACCTTGAAATTCTAAATCCGAATTCTAAATTTTAAAATTTCAAATGCCTCAAAATTTTAAAATTTTAGAAATTTAAAACTTTTTAGAATTTTGAAATTCTTAAAATTTAAAGGCGAACTTTGCTTACAAGCTCGCCCGCATCGCATAAATTTAAAATTTTAAATGAATGCCGTATCTTAGCGCACTAAATTTAAATATCGCAACGGCGCCGATCGCACTCTGCAGCACGGCACACCGCAACAACGCTATAGAAAAATATGCGACAAAGCATCAGGCGCGCTTTGAAATTTTAAAATTTCAAAACCAAATTTACATCGCATCTCGCAGTTTCGCATGCCGCGCGCGGAATCTCGCGATCAAGCCTCTTTAAAATTTAGGTGCCTTCAGTTTGCGACATATCCGCTAGCAATAAAAGCCAAGCAAAACACCAAAGGACCGTCGGTCGCGTGATACTCGCAATCAAGATCACTGATCGTGCGATACTTACGACCGATTGCCGCGCCTACCTCGCAAAGCCGCCTTTTTTCGGACCGCCCTTGCCGTGGCAGTCTTTGTATTTTTTGCCGCTGCCGCAAGGGCAAGGATCGTTTCGCTTAGGCTTTTTGTCGCCAAACTCGTCTGAGCCCTTTAGCTGCGCCTCATTCGTGCTTGCAGCGGCGAGCTCTTTGGCATTTGAGCTCTCCATGCGCTCCTGCATCGCGCGCTGCTCGGCTTCTATCTCCTCCCTAGATTTAAATTGGATCGAATGCAGCAAGCGGATGCTATCGGATTTGAGGCGCATTACAAGCTCCATAAAAAGATTGTAGCTCTCCTTTTTATACTCCGTAAGCGGGTCTTTGTGGTTGTAGCCACGAAGTCCGATGCCCGCTTTTAGGATATCCATCTGATACAGATGCTCTCTCCAGTCGCGATCGACGATCTGCAGATAAAGCATCTTTTCGATACTTTTTCGCTGCTGCGGATCGATCGGCGACATCTTGTTTTCATACGAAACGGCAAGCGCGCCGATGATCTTTTCTTTCAGCTCTTTGAAATCATCGACCTTCTCAAGCTCGCTATTTTCGAGCACCTCGCCCGTTTCTTGAGCGATTTTAGCGACGATCGGGAATTTATCGACCTCTTTGATATTTGCGCCGTCGAAAATTTCAAGCTCCTCAAGCACACTAGAGATATATTCCTCGCGGTTTTGAATGATTTTATCTTTCAGATCGTAGTCGGGATCCAAAAGCTCGTTGCGATATTTATAGATCGTTTTGCGCTGCTCGTTTGCGACGTCGTCGTATTCTAGGATATTTTTACGCGCTTCAAAATGCAAGCTCTCGACCTTTTTCTGCGCGTTCTCTACTGCGCGCGAAACCATGCCTGATTCAATATGTTCGCCATCTTTTAGCCCCAAGCGATCCATGATATTTTTGATCTTGTCGCTGCCAAAAATTCTAAGCAGATTATCCTCCAAGCTTAAGAAAAATCTACTCTCGCCCGGATCACCTTGGCGCCCGCTTCGTCCGCGGAGCTGATTATCAATACGGCGACTTTCGTGGCGCTCGGTACCTAAAATATACAGCCCACCTAAAGCGCGCACTTCGTCGTCTATGCGGATATCCACGCCGCGTCCCGCCATATTCGTAGCGATCGTTACGGCGCCCTTTACGCCTGCGTCTTTGATGATCTGCGCCTCGCGCTCGTGATTTTTGGCGTTTAGCACGGAGTGCGCGATGTTTTCTTTGACCAAAAGCTCGTGCAGCTTCTCACTCTTTTCAATCGACGCCGTACCCACGAGCACGGGCTGGCCTTTGGAATTTAGCCGCTTGATTTCATTGATGACGGCGTCAAATTTCTCGCGCTCGGTCTTGTAGATAAGATCGTTTTGATCCTTTCTGATGACCGGCACATTCGTAGGGATAGAGACCACTTCGAGTTTGTAAATTTGAGAAAATTCCGTCGCTTCCGTCTGCGCCGTGCCCGTCATACCGGCTAGTTTTTCGTAAAGACGGAAGTAGTTTTGAAAGGTAATGTCGGCAAGAGTTTGGCTCTCCTCTTGGATCTGCACACCCTCTTTTGCCTCAAGCGCCTGATGGAGCCCTTCGCTAAATCTGCGCCCCTCGCTAAGACGACCCGTAAATTCATCCACGATTATGACCTGCCCGTCGCGCACGACGTAGTGTACGTCCTTTTCAAATAGATAATTCGCCTTAAGTGCTTGATCAAGGTAGTGGCTAAGCACGGCATTTTCAAGGCTGTAGAGGTTATCCACGCCAAAAAGCTTCTCGGCTTTTGAGATTCCTGCCTCTGTAATCAAAACGGCGCGGTTTTTCTCATCTACGGTAAAATCGCCCGTCGCCTTGCCTTTCGGATCGGCTGGCGCCTCGCCGCGGATCATTTGGCGAGCTACTTCGTTTGCCTTGATGTAACCATCTAGAGTGCGGTTCGTAGGACCTGAGATGATTAGCGGCGTCCTAGCTTCGTCGATCAAAATACTATCGACCTCGTCGACGATTACGAAATGATGCCCGCGCTGCACCTTTTCATCCGCGCTAAATTTCATATTATCGCGCAGGTAGTCAAAGCCAAACTCGTTATTAGTACCATAAGTGATATCGGCGTCATAAGCTTCCTTGCGAGAGCAGGGTTTGAGGTGGCTCATTCGCTTGTCGTAGTGGTCGGTATTCTCATACTCGGGGTCGTAGATAAAGCTGGCGTCGTTAATAATCACGCCGGTGCTCATGCCCAGAGCGTGATAGAGCTGCCCCATCCAGCCACCATGAAGCTGAGCCAGATAGTCGTTGACAGTGACCATGTGGACACCTCGACCGGTCAGAGCATTCAGATAGACCGGGGCGGTAGCGACTAGCGTCTTACCTTCGCCGGTCTTCATCTCGGCG
>NZ_CALIMQ010000311.1 GCF_938045535.1 uncultured Campylobacter sp.
GCGAATTTTATCATTTTTTACGCCGCTTATTTCAGAGATATCGTTTTTTAGGTCGTTTATGGCATCAAAAATGACTTTGGCTTTACTAGCATAAATTTTTCCCGCGTGCGTAAGCGAAATGGGATTACTCGTGCGGTTAAAAAGCTGCGTTCCAAGCTCACGTTCCAGTGATAAAATGCTCTGCGATAGCGACGGCTGCGGGATTTTAAGTGCCTCGGCAGCCTTAGTAAAGCTGCGGAATTCTGCTACTTTTAATACTAGCTCCATGCGATGTAAATTCATTTAGCCTCTCCAATTGATAATTTAATTCTTATGAAATGATACACTAAATAATATTTGACTTATGTTAAAAATGAAACTAAAATTACGCTTTTAGTTTAGAACTTTAAACTTAAACTAAGAATTTCTCAAATGGAGAGGAAAATGAGTGAATCAAATTTCAACAGACGCGATTTTTTGAAATCGGCCTGTATCAGCGTCGGCGCGCTTAGCCTTAGCGGCTGCGTGGATACCGACAAAAGTAAAAGCGCAGACGGCGGCAACGAAGGCGGCCTTCCTAGTGTGGACGTACTTGTTATCGGCTCGGGAGGTGCGGGTCTGCGCGCAGCCGTAGCGGTAAGAAAGAGTAATCCAAATCTTAGCGTAGTCGTGGCTACGAAGATGATGCCTTCGCGCAACGCGACCTGTATGGCGGAAGGCGGTATCAACGGCGTTACGAGCTTCGCAAATGGCGATTCGTATAAACTCCACGCCTACGACACCGTAAAGGGCGGCGCATATCTCGTAGATCAGGACGCCGCGATTAAATTTTGCGAGCTTGCGGGCCCTACGATTGCCGAGATGGATTACATCGGCACGCTGTTTTCCAGAAATGCTAGCGGCGGCGTGGACGGTAAAGAAAGCGGCGTCCCGGGCGGCGTAGCGCAGCGCTTCATGGGCGGCGCGTCTAAAAAGCGATGCAACTACTCCGCCGATAAGACGGGTCATATCTTGATGCACGCCTGTTTTGACGATGCGGTCAGCAACGGCGTGAAATTTCTAATCGATCACGAGCTGCTTGAGATCAGCGCGCCTGAGGGCAAATGCGAGGGCGTCGTGCTTCGAAATATCCAAACCGGCGATTTTTATCCTGTGCTTTGCAAAGCCTTGGTAATCGCTACGGGCGGATATACGAGGATGTTTTACAACCGCACATCGGTGCCTTATATCGCTACCGGCGACGGTATCGCGGCTGCACTGCGCGTGGGTCTTGGATTTAGCGATCCGGAGATGGTGCAGTTTCATCCGACCGGTATCAAAAGCGGCGGCGCGCTCATTACGGAAGCTGCGCGTGGCGAGGGCGGATATCTGCTCAATAACAAAGGCGAGCGCTTTATGAAAAACTACCACGAAAAGATGGAGCTTGCGCCGCGCGATGTCGTAGCTCGCGCGATCGAAACCGAGATCCGCGAGGGTAGGGGCTACGGCGAGGGGCTAGGCGCATACGTGCTACTTGACGTAAGACATCTCGGAAAAGATAAAATTTTAAAAGCCCTTCCTAAGATCAGACACACCGCCATTTTGTTTGAGGGTATCGATCTAATCGAACAGCCGATTCCGATTCGTCCGACCGCACACTACTCGATGGGCGGCATTGAAGTGTCTAAATTTGACGATATGAGCACTAAAATTTCGGGGCTTTACACCGCGGGCGAAGCGTCTTGCATTTCGATCCACGGCGCAAACCGCTTAGGCGGAAATTCTCTGACCGACGCCGTCGTAACGGGCAAACTCGCAGGACTAGGCGCAGCGAATTATGCCGCGAAGCAGGAGGGATTCGGCTCGGGTAAAAGAGCGAGCGAGCTCGCGCAAAAATGGCAGGCTAAATTTAAGCAGATCGCAAACGGCTCGGGCAAGGCAAACGAGATGTATGAGTTGCGCGAAGAGCTAGGCGCGCAGCTTTGGGACAATATGGGTATCTTTAGAACCGGCGAGAAGCTCGATCTGCTTTCGCAAAATTTAGAGGGTATCAAAGCGCGCTACGACGAGCTGCACGTCGCGGATACAAATCCGGTTATGAATACCGCATTTACCGACTACGTCGAGCTTGGAAATTTGATCCTGCTTGCGCGCTGTGCGTGTTTGGCTGCGCAAAAGAGGCTGGAAAGCCGCGGCGCGCATACCAGAGAGGACTATCCGAAGCGCGACGATAAAAATTTCTTAAAGCACAGTATCGTGACGATGAACGACGCAGGCGAGCTAAGTTTGGGCTACAAAGAGGTCGTCGTTACGGAATTCTCTCTTGACGGAAGGAAACCTCAATGAAATTTATCATAGATCGCTTCGATGGAAGCAAAAATTATAAGCAAGCCTACGAGCTTAGTTTGGAGCAGATCAAAGGAAAGACCCTGCTTGGAGTTTTGCAATTTATTAAGCAAAATTTAGACATCACTTTAAATTTTACCGCAGCGTGCCGTATGGCGATATGCGGAGCTTGTGCCGTAAGGGTAAACGGACACTCATATCTTGCCTGCGATACCAAGATGGAGGCTCTGCTTGCAGAGTATGAAAACCCTGATAGCTTTACGATCTCCCCTTTAAATAATTTTCGAGTGATCTCGGATCTAGTAGTGGATTGGGAACCTAGTATCGAAAATTTAAGAAAGATCAAGCCTACTATTACGCCTAAGAAAGAATTTAGCGCCGATAAGGGCTGTAAGCAAAGCCCGGAGCAGATGGAGCGCGTCAAAAAGCAGTGGGATTGTATCCTTTGCGGATGTTGCGCTAGCGAATGCAATAAGCTTGGAGCCGATGCGAGCGATTATATGCAACCCTTTGTTTTTACGCATGCTAACCGTGCCGCATTTGATTCAAGAAGCAGGAACGCTATGCCTCATCTAAAGCCTGCAGTGCTAAACGGATTATGGCTATGCGTGCACTGCCAAGAGTGCGCCGATCGCTGCCCTAAAGGCATAAGCGCTCAAAGCGACATCACCGCACTTCGCGCCTTAGCGATGAAAAAAGGCTTAACCGCAGGAAGCGGCCCTGGTCACGCGGAGGCATTCCTGCTAGACATCGTAGAGGGAAGCGGAAGATTAAACGAGATCAAGCTTGCTCTAAGAAGCGAGGGGGTATTTGCAAATATGGGCAAGATGGACGTAGCGGCAAATTTAATGATGGCAGGCAAGATGAATCCTCTTCATGCTTTCGGCGAAGAGGAGATCGAGGGTCATGCGCAGCTCGTTAAGATGATAGAGGCCGCACGCAAAGCTCAAGCTAGCGGCGAGATAGAATAAGGAGGAGAGGATGAATAACGAATTTGCATTTTTCCCGGGTTGCGTTTTAAGTCAAGCCGCAAAGGAATCTAAAATTTCACTTGAAGCGATCGCTCCGGTACTGGGTATTAAACTTCACGAGATAAAGGGCTGGAGCTGCTGCGGGGCTAGTCAAGCTCAATGCGTCGATCCCATGGCAAGCTTGGTAGCCAATGCTAGAAACATCGCGCTAGCCGAGGGTATGAATATGCCTCTGCTAACTACCTGCTCCACCTGTATGCTAACTCTAACTAAGGCTAAACTTACTCTAGATAAGGGTGCTAAAAGCTATATCAATACCTTTTTAAAAGAGGGCGGTATGCAGTATCAGGGAAGTACCGAGATAACGAGCCTGCTTTGGGTGCTATATCAAAGCTTAGATACATTAAAAGCTAAAGTCGTTAGACCGCTAACAAATTTAAAAGTAGCGCTATTTTACGGCTGCCACTCATTAAGACCGGAGCGCGAGCTTAAGAAAGAAAGCTCTACCAATCCGAAAAGCTTTGAAGCGGTAGTTAGCGCACTTGGCGCTCAGATCGTGCCTTTTGAAAAACGCCTTGATTGCTGCGGCTTTCACGCTAGCTATCCTGCGGTAAAGTCGGTTCAAAAGATGTCAAGCGAGATCGTAAATGACGCTGCCGAGCATGGAGCGGACGTCGTAGTTACTCCTTGTCCGCTATGCCAGATGCAGCTAGATATCTATCAGAAGCGATACCAAGAAGCGATGAACTCCAAGGCAAGAAAGCCGATCATCCACTTATCTCAGCTGGTAGGCCTTGCTCTTGGGCTAAGCAACGAACAGCTTGGACTAAACATCAATATCCAAGATGCAACGAGATTGGTAAGCTGATCTTTGGGAAATTTTCTAAAATTTAACGGATGATTTTGCAAAAATACTTTGCTGCGGCGCACAAACAGTGCACCTGCTAGTATTCACAAAATCATCCAACCTACGCCTGCTTTATCCTAAAATACTTTTCGCAGCTATAAAATTCTTGGATAAATTCTACTGCTTCGTAAAATTTAATGCTTCATAAAAATTTAATGCTTTCTCCGCTGTAATTTAACGTTTCGCCCGCTGCGCTAAATTTTAATCTGCCTTTTATTTTTAAATTTAAAACCTACTAGACGATGAATAAATATAAAATTTTAATTAAATCTAACGAAATTTAAGGTGCATGAATTTTAAATTTTGATAGAATGCCATTTAAAAATATCCTAAATTTCAGGAGGACATTATGGTTGATTTGGCTCAAATTTCGGCTAGACTTGATGCCGTTGAGCGTTTGCCGCGAATAAAAGCGGATGAGAGCATACAAGAAAGGCTTAAGAGCAAAGGTTTTTCGCGTCGCGATTTTATGAAATGGAGCGGAGCGATGACTGCGATGCTTGGTCTTCCGGCCGCATTTGCACCGAGCGTGGCGCGAGCTGCGGAGCTTGCGGATCGCCTGC
Organism: uncultured Campylobacter sp.; assembly: GCF_938045535.1. Lineage (GTDB taxonomy): Bacteria > Campylobacterota > Campylobacteria > Campylobacterales > Campylobacteraceae > Campylobacter_B. Next base: position 4,746 of record NZ_CALIMQ010000311.1, read on the forward strand.
CGGTGATCTGGCTTCATATGGCGGAGTGCACGGGCTGTAGCGAGAGCTTGCTACGCACAGAGACGCCTAGCATTGATAGCCTAATATTCGACTACATCAGCCTCGAATACCACGAGACGATCATGGCTGCTGCAGGCTGGCAAGCCGAGGAAAATTTAGAGGGCGCGATCGAAAAATACAAGGGGCGATATATCTTAATGGTCGAGGGCGGAATCCCAAGCGGCGAGAATGAATTTTTCCTAACCGTGGGTCCTGAGGGCAAGAGCGGAGCTCAGCACTGCAAACACGCGGCCGAAGGCGCTGCGGCAATATTTGCGATCGGCACCTGTTCGAGCTTCGGCGGTATCCAAGCCGCAGCTCCGAATCCGACCGGCGCGGTAGGTTTGGACAAGATCATAAACAAGCCAGTCATCAACGTCCCGGGCTGTCCGCCTAGCGAAAAAAATATCGTCGGCAACGTGCTAAATTTCATCCTTTTCGGCACGCTTCCAAGCCTTGACGTTTATAACCGACCTAAATGGGCTTACGGGCTGCGCATCCACGATCTATGCGAGCGCCGCGGGCATTTCGACGCGGGCGAGTTTGTAGAAAGCTTCGGCGATGCAGGCGCAAAGGACGGATATTGCCTTTATAAAGTAGGCTGCAAGGGCCCTTATACGTTTAATAACTGCTCGCGCGAGCGCTTCAACTCCCACACTAGCTGGCCGGTGCAGGCGGGTCACGGCTGTATAGGTTGCTCGGAGCCTGATTTTTGGGATCATATGGGACCTTTTGAGGAACCTTTGGCAGATCGCCTTTACGAAAGCGTTTTCGGCGGGCTCGGCGCTGATGCTACCGCAGATAAGATAGGTATCGGAATTTTAGCGATCACGGGTGTTGCGGTAGCGGCACACGCGGCGATTGCGTCATTTAAGAAAGATAAAGGGGAATAATCATGTCGCAAAGAATCGTAATAGATCCGATAACCAGAATAGAGGGACATTTAAGAATAGAGGTCGTAGTGGATGATGAAAACGTCGTCCGCGAGGCCTATAGCAGCTCCACTTTATGGCGTGGGCTTGAGACCATAGTAAAAAATAGAGATCCGCGCGACGCGGGATTTTTTATGCAAAGAATTTGCGGCGTCTGCACCTTCTCGCATTACAAAGCAGGCATCGTCGCTGTAGAAAACGCCCTCGGCATCACTCCGCCGCTAAATGCCTTGCTGACGCGCACGCTGATGGCTAACGCGCTATTTTTGCACGATCATCCGGTGCATTTTTATCAACTTCACGGGCTTGATTTCGTGGACGTCGTAAGCGCGCTTAGCGCCGATCCTAAAAAGGCGAGTGAGGAGGCGTTTAAATACTGCGATACCCCTTATGCGTGCGGTGCGGATAAACTAAAAGAGGTGCAAGATCGCGTGGGCGCTTTCGTTAAGAAAGGCGCTTTAGGACCTTTTGCCAACGCCTACTTCGGCCACCCAACATATAAGCTTAGTCCGGAGCAAAATTTAATCGCTCTTTCGCACTATCTTGAGTGTTTGCGCATTCAACGCACGGCGGCTCAGATGATGGCGATATTCGGTGCGAAACAGCCTCATCCGCAAAGTCTTACCGTAGGCGGCGTCACCTGCGTAATGGATATCCTAAGTCCTGCGAGACTGGGCGAATATATGTCTAAATTTAAAGAGGTCGCAGACTTTGTAAATCGCGCCTACTATCCTGATCTCGTAATGGCTGCCAAAGCTTACGGTAACGAGCCTAGCGTGCTAAACGATATCGGCGTGGCAAATTTATGGACTCATCAAGAATTTCAGCTTTCAAAGAACGAATGGCTATTTCAAAGCGGCATGATTATGAACGGCGATATTAGCAAGGTTTTGGAGCTCGATGAAAACAAGATCACCGAGGAGGCAACGCATGCGTGGTATAAAAACGATGCGGCGCTTCATCCTTACGACGGCGAGCAAGAGCCGAATTATACGGGCCTTAAGGATGGACAGAGTATCGACGCGCACGGTAAAGAAGCGCATACGAAGGTACTTGATACCCAGGGCAAATACACCTGGATCAAGGCTCCGCGCTACGACGGCAAGCCGCTTCAGGTAGGACCTCTTGCAAATATCGTGGTAAATTACGCTAAGAAAAACGAGCGCGTAGTAAAGGTCGTGGATCAATTCCTAAAAGACGCCGGCTTGCCGCTTGAAGCGGTATTTTCGACGCTTGGACGAACGGCGTGCCGTATGATCGAAGCCAAAGTCATAGTCGACAACGGACTGATCGCACTAGAAAATTTGATCGCAAACATCAAAAGCGGCGATACGCAGACCTGCGCAAAATATGTAATCGATAATTCCAAAGAGTACAAAGGTCGCTATATCGGTCATGTGCCGCGCGGCGCACTTAGCCACTGGTGCAGGATCGAAAAGGGCGTCATCAAAAACTGGCAGGCGGTCGTGCCGTCTACCTGGAACGCCACGCCAAAGGATAAAGACGGCGCTATGGGTGCTTACGAATCCTGCTTGATCGGACTTAAACTTGCCGATCTTTCCAAGCCGCTAGAGATCATCCGCCGCATCCACTCTTTCGATCCTTGCATCGCTTGCGCCGTGCACGTAATGGACGCTAAAGGAGCGGAGCTTGGCTGCTATAGGGTAGATCCCAGCAAAGGATAAACGATGAAAAAAAGATTTGCGGAATACGAGTTCTCCATCGGTCTTAGGCTCACGCACTGGCTGCGCGCGCTTTGCATTACGATTTTGGTGATCACCGGATATTACATCGCCTTTGTTTTTACCGCGCCCGAGGTAAGTCCCGAGCCGGTGCTTTTCATGCAGGCTAAATTTAGATTCGTGCATCTGATCTTCGGCTTTGCGATGATCGGTGCGGCGATCTTTAAAACTTATCTTTTCTTCTTCGATAAAAAGAGTAGAAAAGAGCTTTTAAGCATCAAGGATTTTTTTAGCCCGCGTGTCTGGATCGCTCAGATCAAATACTATATCTTTTTGGGCGAGCACCCGCATCTTCGCGGCGTTTATAACCCTTTACAGTTCATCTCCTATCTGGGCTTTTATCTAGTGCTGTTCGTAATCTGCCTAACCGGAATGATTCTATACGTTCACGTCTATCACGAAGGGCTCGGCGGCGCGCTATATGGTCTCTTGCGCCCGCTGGAAGCTGCGATGGGCGGTCTAAGCGAAGTGCGAATGATACATCATCTTTGCATGAATATCATCATAATCTTCGTGCCGATCCACGTCTATATGGCGGTCTTTAACGCCGTCAAGGGCAGGGACGGCGCGATGGATGCGATCGTAAGCGGCTATAAATTTAAAAAAGAAGAGCACGCTTGAGGGTGCTGGTACTGGGTATCGGCAACGTCATCTACGCGGACGAGGGCATAGGTGTGCACTTCGTCCGCGCGCTCGCGCAGAACTATAAATTTTATCCTAAAGCTAGCGCGCGAAATTCTATGGCGGGCGAAAATTTTGCGGCGCAGAATTTTATGCAAAATTCTGTCCAAGTATCTGCGATACAAAATTCTAGCTTGCAAAATTCCATAGAATGCGACTTCTCGCAAAATTCTGCGGATACAAATTCTAACTCTGAGCAAAATTTCGCAGCAGTAAATTTAGACCGAAATTCTACTTCAGAACATTCCGCAAAGCAGAATTTCGCTTCAAATTTTACTTCGCAGAATTCCCTTATAAATTCCGCAGCGCAAAGCTCTATCGATTCGGACTTTGTCGCCGTAAATTCAGCCGCGCCGAGCAGTAGCGCGGATCAGATTCGCTTTATCGACGGCGGGACGCTAGCTAGCTTTTTGATGCCTACGATGGCGGAATTTGATGAAATTTTGCTTGTAGATTGCATAGACGCGGACGGCGCAAAGGGCGGCGAGGTGTATTTTTTCGACTACGACGCGATGCCTAAGCAGATCAGCTGGAGCGGTTCGGCACACGAGGTCGAAATGCTCCAAACCCTGCAGATGATGGATCTTTGCGGCGATCTGCCTCACGTTAAAATTCTAGCGGTCGTGCCGCAGCGCATCGAGGAAGCGAGCTTTAAGCTAAGCTCCGTGATATTAGAGTCCTCAAAAATCATGGAAAAAACGGCGCTTAAGTACCTATCGGATCTTGGCTTCGCGCATGAAAAAATCGCCGATCTTAGCGCCCAAGATATCGCGGATCGATTTGCAAAAAGGGGGCGAGATGATAGTAGCATATGAGTTTAATTACCTTAATGAAAACGCGCTGATAGCGCACTTCTTGCTGTTTTATGCTCGCAAAAGCGCACTTGAGTTTTGCCTGAAAAAAGAGGCGAGCTTAATAAGTCTTTTCGTGCGCGGCAGTAAGGATGAAATTTTAAAATTTAGCGACGAGGCGATGCCGCTGATTCCAAACTCCATATTTTTGGCAAAATCCTCCGTGCGCGTGGTGGACGAGGGCGGCGCCGAAGCGAAAACGCTGAAATTTAACGGCATGTTTGAAGGTGCCTCCTTGGGCGATTTAAGCAAATTTTTAGAGGATGAAATTTCAAACGCAGCCAGTCAGGCTAAATTTAATAATTTTACCCCGCGAGTGATGAAGGAATACCTCGCTCACGCCGAGCCGTCTCAAAACGAATTCGGAGTAATAAGCGGCGCTAGCGTGCTTCATGAGGGAAAATTTGAAGCGGTAAACAGGGAGAATTTTGCTCGCTTACTGGAGTTTTGCCGCATAAACTTATTTCATGCTCAGCAGGTGCAGATTAAGCGCGGCGGCGCAACTTTCACATTCAAGGCGGACGTGGATTTTAGCGCCGACTTTCTGATAGCTGCAGGAGTGGGCGCGCTGGATGGGATTTTTGTGAGCGATGAAAAGAGCAAAATCGCGCTCGCAGCCTTCGAAAAGCCGCTCATAAGCCTAAAAACCAATGTGATCTTTAGAAAAAACCACGAGGACACGCCTAAATTTTTTGACGTAAAGCTTGCGGGCGACATATTCGTGTTTGCGCTGGTGCGCGCTTTGGCAAGCGACGAGATCTATTTTTTAAGCGCAAAATGTGAAAATGCGGCGCAAAAAGATAAAATTTTTAAAGTCGCGCCGCTGCAAAACGGCTTTTTGATCGTGCAAAACGAGGACTTTCTAAGCGACGCCGCAAGCGCTTATCTGAAAAACTCAAAGGACAAAAACTCCGCTCTTTTTGCGCTTACGTGCCGCGAAAAGGGGCTTTTAAATGATCCCAAAAAACGGGTCTTGCGCTGCTTTTTGGGAGTGGGCACGGATGATGAGATCACAATTTATGGCGAAAGCTCTAAAAAAATTCTGCTTAAATTTGATCTGCCGCGCAGTTTTGACGAACTCAAAGCTCAAATTTGCGCAGATGAGACGGGCGCGAAGTTGTTTGAAAATTTTAGCGCCAAATTTAACATAGACGCCGCGAAAATCGATGAAATTTTAAAAAGCGCGAATGCGGGATTTTACGGTATCTTTAGCGTCGCCGCGCAGCTTATCTGGGGGCGCGATGCGGCATTTTTAACGGCGGCTGCGGAGGATTTTGCGGGCGGCAAAGGGGTACGGCTCGATTTTTGCACGGACGAGCGCGGCTGCGTGCAAGCGGATAAAATTTTGCGCTCGGCGATGAGCTATGCACTCGCAGGCGCCAATGAAAAGCTGTTTGCGTTCGGATTTTTCGATAGTTTGGGCTATTTTTTAAGCGATCTGGCGGATGAGCGCAAAGAGGATTTTGACGTTTTGATCTTCGGCGGCGCGATGTTTGGCGGGCGCAAATTCGCAGATTTAATGCTTAAGCTTTGCAAAAATTTTGACGCGAGCTTTAGCGACAGCTTCGCGCTTCAAGCTCGCTAGATCGGGCATATATGCGTATTTTTGACAAAGCCTTGAAGCCTTATTCGCAAAACGGCGAGTTGCGCGGGCATTGCGGTGCCGATAGCCGCGCCATACGGGCTAAGCTTAGCGCTATAATTTGCGCAAAATTCCAAAAAATCGGCAGACGTGGCGAGCTTGTAGTATCAAATTTTATTAAATTTAGAGCATATTTTGCAGCGCCCGGTACGTTTTATCCGCCCGCTGCGAGCGCAACTTGCTTGCAAAACAGCTCCTGCGGCGCGCAATTTATGAAAGCACGTGCATGAAAGCGGCTAAATTTGAGGTTTTCGGAGCGGTGCAGGGGGTCGGATTTCGCCCGTTCGTTTACAAACTCGCCGTGGATTTGGGGCTGAAAGGCGAGGTTTATAACGACGGCGAGGGCGTTAAAATCATCGTTTGTGCAGACCTTTCCGAGCCGCAAAAAGGCTCGATTGATAAAAATTACGCCCCTTTAAATTTAAGTGAGCCAAATTCTAACGAAATTCAAGCGCAGAAAGTATCGTCATCGGCTGCTCGGTCTTTAAATTTTGCCGAGTCGGATTCTAACGAGGCCGCGAACTCATCACTAAATTTTGCAAGTTCAAATTTAAATGAGAACTCCTTTTCGCCGCAGAGCGCGCCGAGCTTGCCAAATGATTTGACCGGCTTGTCGCGCGATTTATCGAATGATTTAGCAAGCCTGCCTGATTTAGATTTGACGAGCAATTTGCAAGCCGCGGCGAGCGAGAAATTTTTACCAAACCTATTCAAGACCGATCTAAACGAGCAGGGCTCCATTTTGCCCGCTTCGTCGGATCAAAATTTCATCGTGCAAAATTCGTCGCAGCAGCGCGGTATGTCGCAGAATGAATCGTCGCAAGGCTTGCAAAATATTAAGCGCGACTTGCAAGATGCGAAGTGGGATTTGGACGGCTTTAAACACGATTCGCAAAGTACCGAGCAAGATCTGCGCGAAAAAGAAATTTTAAAAATTTTCGAGCAGCGCCTTTACAGCGAGACGCCGCCGCTTTGTCGTATCGATAAAATTATCCGCACCGATCTAAGTACGCAAGATTTTATGCAGAATTTTACTGATTTTAAGATCACGCAATCCAAGGAGGGACGTAAATTTAATCCGATTTTGCCCGATTTTGCGATCTGCGATCAGTGCAAAAAAGAGTTTTACGATCCGCAAAATCCGCGCTTTCATTACCCATTTATCAACTGCACGGATTGCGGCCCGCGCCTTAGCATCATCGCCGCGCTGCCGTACGACCGCGCAAACACCACGATGAGGGAGTTTGAGATGTGCGAGTTCTGCCGCGGCGAATACACGGACCCGCTCACGCCGCTATCACGCCGAGCCGATCTCCTGCCCGCACTGCGGCCCGCAGCTGTTTTTATGCGGCGCGGACGGCGAAATTTTATCAAGTGGCGAGGAGGCGATAGCGCGCACGGCGGATCTTTTGCGGCGCGGAGAGATCGGTGCGATCAAGGGGATGGGCGGCTTTCACATCGTCTGTGATGCGACGAACGAGCGCGCGGTACGCATGCTACGAACGCTCAAAAAGCGCCCGAGCAAGCCCTTTGCGATCATGTGTCGCGACGCAGCGCAGGCATGGCGCGCAGCTAGCTTAAGCGCAGAGGAGGAGGCACTGATAGATTGCAATGTCAAGCCGATCGTGATTTTAAAAAAGCGCGAGTTTGTTTGGCGCGCGCAGACGGGCTTTGCGGCGGATTTCGGCACGCAAAATTTAAAGGCGCAAAGCGAAAATTCTATATTGCTGAAATTTACTAGCGAGCAAGAGAATTCGGCGCAAGGGCAGGGCTCTGCGCTACAAAATTTACGCAATTTCGCAGCGCAAATTTTTAGCAAAATGGCGCGCCGTAATTTTGCCTGTGTTGCGTCGGTTGCGGGAGACTCGCGGAGCGCAGCAAACGAGCTAGGACGCGCATCGAATGGGTCTGGTTCGCAGTACGCGGCTAAAAATTTGAACTCGCCGCAAGCAGAAGGCGAGCCAAAGCTGCGACATACAGCTAATGAGTTAAATTTACAGTCCGCAGCGGATAGCCAAGACTTGCGATGCGCGGCGAAGAAGTCTGATTCTTGGTTTGCGACGGACGAGTCTATTTCGCAAAATTCGGCGAATATGCAGAGCTTGCGACATGCTGAGGATGGGGTAGACTTACAGCGTGCGACGTGCGAGCCGAGTCCGCAACAGACGATAAATTCGGAAGGCTCATGCTCTGCGCAGGCGTGTGTAGCGGACGCGCACGGCGCATATTCCGATAAGATGGGCGATTTCGTGAGTTTACCTGCGAGCTTTTCGGCGATTTTTAGGGCAGGCATGATTTTTATCGCTCCAAGCGTGGCGCCGGACCTTAATAAAATCGGCATTTTCCTAGCCAACACCGGCGTACATCTGCTGCTTTTTGAATACTTTGATCGCCCGATCGTCGCCACAAGCGCCAACATTAGCGGCGAGCCCATTATTTTTAACGCCGAGGAGCTGCGCGCGAAGCTGGGCGGCGTCATCTCGTTTTACCTGGATAACGACCGCGAAATTTTAACGCCGAGCGACGATAGTATCGCGTTTTTGCAGGAATTTAAAAAAGAAGCTGCAAGCGCGAATGTAAACGATCGCGCGCACGATATATACACGCTTGAGACCCGGGCTCACAGCGAGAATATGGCGCAAAATTTTGAAGCACCGCATGCTATGTCGCTTCCCTCGATCGATACGAAGTCCGATTTGAACGTGATTATAAAGCGGCAGCCGAATGAAAATACGTCAAACTCGAAAAGCGATGATCTGAAACGGGCAAATTCCAAGCAAGGCTCGAAGCGTGATCCGAGTGAAGGTCTGCAAAGCTCGCAAGTAGCCGTTTGCGAGCTAAAAAATTCGCAGAATTTATCCAAAAAAGCAAAAAACGAGCAAGAAAGCGCCGCACTAGGTAGCATCTGCGATGCGGCGGCAGCCGATGAAAGCGCCGATGCGGCGATAGATAGTTGTGACACGCTCTCGGATGACGGGCACAACGTCGTGGCATCAAACGATGAACGCGACGGTGCATCTTTAAATTTTAAAAACGGCGTGGCATTGATTGATATGAAGCGCCGCAGCCCCGAGAACGCGAAAAATTTTAAAAAAGCAAAAGGCGAGCAGGGCGCGGCAACATTGAGCGATAAATTTGGCGCCGCACCTTCAAATTTAAAAAGCGACGTAGCGGCGTCAAGCGAAGTCATGCATAATATCGCAGTCCCGGATAGCGAGCGCTTTGCGACTTCAAATAGCAAGCGAGGCGCGATCCCAGGCAGCCAGGACACAACATTAAATTTTAAAAACGGCGTCGCAGCGTTAAATTTCAAAAGCGCGAACGATCAAGCGAGCGGAATTTTAGATCGCGCGCTGTTTTTGCGAACATCTCGCGGAATGAGCCCAAAAATTTTCCCTAGCAAATTCCGTGCCAAAGGTACTTTTCTCGCGCTCGGAGCGGAGCTGAAAAATGAGTTTGCGATCTACAAAGACGGGCAAATTTTCATCTCACCCTACATCGGCGATCTTAAAAACGTCGCCACGAATGAGCGATTTTTCGCGCTTTTAGATATGTTCGTGCGCGCCTACGAGCTGAAGTTTGACGCCGTCATCGCGGATTTGCACCCGCAGTTTTCGCACACGCGTTTTTTCGAGCAGCGCGGATACCCCGTAGTTCGCTACCAGCACCATTTCGCGCACCTGGTGTCGAATCTGGCGCAAAACGATCTTCTTTTTAGCGGCAAAAAATACCTCGGCTTTTGCTTTGACGGCACCGGCTACGGCACGGACGGCACGATCTGGGGCGGCGAAGTGATGGTGTTTGACCCGCACGGCTATCGTCGCATCGCAAAATTTGACGAGATCGAGCTTATCGGCGGCGAGAATGCTATCAAAAACATCTACAAGCTTGCGCTCGCACTCGTGTTTAAATTTAATGCAAAGAATGCTGCACGCGAGTTTTTGGCAAAATTTAATGCAAGCGAAGTGGCAAATTTAGAAAAAATCGCGCCGCGTGCCATCCGCTCAAGCTCGCTAGGGCGGCTGTTCGATGCATTTGCGGCGGTCATTTGCGACCTACGAGCCGTAAGTTTCGACGGCGAGGCGGGCATGCGGCTAGAAAACCTATACATCCAGGGCTGCGAACAGAGTTACAGGTTCGCGCTAAAAAGAGCAAATGGGGTAGAGATTTTGAGCGATAAAAGCCATGTCGGCGGCGTAGCAAGCCCGAGCGAGAAATTTGTCGCCGCAAAAAATCCTATCCGCAGCGCAGAGCGTAATGACAGCAGCAGCGTCTGCGCGGGAAATTCTATCGACGGCGCGGTGGGCGTAGCAGAAAATTTTAGCGATTCTATAGATTGCAATAGTTGTCCGGCAAATTTTGCCAGCGGAGAAAGATTTGCAGCCGCGAATGTTTGCAGTGCGGCGGGCAAGACCGAAAATTCTACATCAAATTCCGAGGCCTACGATGCCGAGCAAAATTTTGCCTATGCTCCGAATTTAGCAAGCACTTGGGGTTTAAATTCCACGAACGAGATAAATTATAATTTATCAATGAGTACGGCAAATTCTGTGCCGAATTCCATATCAAATGCCGAAGCGAATTCTGCACTAAATTTCACGACAAATTCCACGGGCGGCGGAGTACCGTGGGGCCTTGAGGGCGAATGCTACGTGATCGATTATAAAGAGGCGTTTTTGCAGGCTTTGCGCGATGAGCCGCGCTTGGCTGCGACGAAATTTATAAACGGCCTGGCAAACTTCATCGCGGAGTTTGCGGAGAGCTTCGGGCTCGAGGTCGCACTAAGCGGCGGAGTCTTTCAAAACGCCACGCTTCTAAATCTTACGTGCGCAAAGCTGCGCGCGCGAGGGATAAAATTTCATCTAAATCGCGCCGTTCCTTGCAACGACAGCGGCATCGCATACGGGCAGCTCGCGGCGTATCTAAGCGAAATTTCGCGCTAAGCTCGTCCATAAAAAACGCAATTATAGCCGTTAAGCTCGCTCTTTGTAAAAATTTATTAGTCTCATCTCGCCGCTAAATTTGATGGCTCTGCGCCCTGCCTGCGCTTTGCGTAAATTCTAACGCTACGGGTGGTAAAATCCACCGCAGCTAGCTTTTCTAAATATGTCGCAGCCGAAACGTTAAAATTTTAAAATTTAACGACGCGCCGTTGCCTGCCATAGCGTCACGCGTGCTATTACGGCGATCGATACAAAATTCTACCGCAACGCGTGGCTAAATACTGCGCAAATCCCAAGCTAAGACGCTATTTAGCGCCTGACTCTTAAAATTTGGACGCAAGCTCGCGGTAGAATTTAAAATAACGTAGCACCGGTAAATTTCATCGCGCTAGTACTAAAATACAACGCGAAATCGCGAGCAAAATTTCAAAATACGCGCGGCGCCTCAAACTTTAAATTTTAAAGAATAAGCCAAATTAGCGCAAAATTCTTACTATTTGAGCGGAATTTCGGTAAAATTACATTCAAAATACGCGAAATGAGGGGAGCTATGAAAAAAGAGGAAAAAGAGAGCGCCGTAAGATTTAGCATTTCGCTGCCGACGAAGCTTTTTGAGGATCTCGATGAGATGGTGCGCGCCAAGCAATACCTAAGCCGCAGCGAGTTTATCCGCGATCTCATACGCGAAAAGATGGTCGAGGGCGTGCTTCACGGAGATGGCGAGGATGACTGCGTGGGCGTGCTTTGCATCGCTTACGATCATCACCAAAGCGATCTAATCGAGCAGCTCGTAGAGATCGAGCACCACGCAAACGTCACCATCGTCAGCACCAGCCACTTCCACATCGACGAGCGCCACTGTTTCGAGGAGATCACGATGCGGGATAAAATTTCAAAGATCGAGCGGCTCGGCGCCAAAATCGGCGCGCTAAAAGGGGTAAAATTTTCCAAGCTCGTAAACGCGGTAATCACCGAAGCGTAGGCTTTTGAGCATTTTTAAAAACAGCGCGTCGCGCTAAATTTTACGCGCTTTTAAATTTAAACGCAGCGGTTGCGCGACTTTTGCGAGTTGTGCAGCGCGATTCTTGATCGAGTAGCGAATTCGGGTAGGGCGGCTGCGCAAGGCGTGCAAATAAAATTTGTTTAAATTTACGCGGCAAACGAAAGCGCAAAATTTTATAAATTTTAATCAAAAAGCATTCTTGCCGCGAGTTGAAATTTACGCACTGGCGCGAGATCGGCGCAGCTCGCGACTAAATTTTATAGGCGCCGCTTTCGTGTCGCATTTGCAAAGCCGAGCTAGCGTAAAATCGATATGAAAACGGCCGCCGCGTTGATGTTCGCCGCGCCGTAGAACACGCGCGAGATTTAGAGCGCCGGATAAAATCAGCTCGCAAGCCCTGAATTTCGCGCCCCTATCTACAGCGATCTCTGGTTTGTTTTGAGCCATTGCGAGCTGCGAGGTCTAAATTTGCAGAGTGCGGCTCTGCAATCTGCGCTGCGAGCAGGCGATTAAATTTAAAGCAGCGCTTTACTTGCGAGTTGTGGCAAGCCTTCGCAAATAACGTATGAAATTTAGATAAAACCGAAGCGCATAAATTTCAAGCGCTGTTAAATTTCATAAAATTTCGCGTCTTGATATAAAATTTATCAAATTTACGCCATTTAAAGCAAAAACGTGGTATTTTACGCGCAAAATTTATTATCCAAGGAGAAAAAATGTGTAAAGATTGCGGCTGTTCCATCGGCCACACTCACGAAGCGGACGCCCATTCGCACGCAGATATGACACACGAGCATGTCCACACCCACGCGGACGGCACCGTCCACACCCACGCCCATATGCATGAGGCAGGGATCGATCACGAGCGCGACGCGCACGATCACATCCACGCAAATGTCGCTATCAGCGATGCCAAGACGATCGAAGTGATGAGTAAAATTTTAAGCGCCAACGACAAGGAGGCCACTCACAACAGAGCCCATCTGGATGAGGATAAAATTTTATGTCTAAATTTGATGAGCAGCCCCGGTAGCGGCAAGACGACGCTACTTGAGGCCACTATCAAAAGTGGCAAATTTAAAATCGGTGTCATCGAGGGCGATCTAGAGACTAACCGCGACGCCGATCGCATCATAAAAGCGGGCGCGCAGGCCCATCAGATCAGCACCGGCGAGACCTGCCATCTGGATGCCTTTATGGTTCACGAGGGGCTTCATCACATCGATACGAAAGGCTTGGATCTAGTTTTCATAGAAAACGTCGGAAACCTCGTCTGCCCTGCGGCATTTGACGTAGGCGCGCACCTGAACGTAGTGCTTCTAAGCGTGCCCGAGGGTAGCGATAAAATCGCAAAATACCCCGTGATATTTCGCCGCGCAGACTGTGTCGTAATCACCAAAACCGCGCTGCTACCGCATTTTGACTTCGATATGGATGAAGTGGTGCGCGAGGTGCACAAGCTCAATCCGAAAGCCGACGTCATCGCGCTTGATAGTAAAAGCGGCGAGGGCGTGGAAAAATGGCTGAAATTCCTACAATACAAGAAGGAATTTCGTTAATGTGCCTTTCAATCCCTTCAAAAATCATCTCAATCGACGAAAATAATTTCGCCACCGTGGAGACTCTGGGCGTTCGTCGCGGCGTTAGCTTGGATCTGCTCCCCGAGCCCGCGGTGGTCGGAGAGTATGTGCTGATCCACGTTGGCTTTGCGATGGAGAAGATCGATACGCAGCGAGCGAAGGAGAGTATCGAAATTTACGAGCAGATCGCAAAGCAGATGAGGGCGGAAGAGGGCTCTGTATATGAAAGCATGGAGCCGAGAGCCGGCGCAGAGAATTAAAACGGCTTGTAAACCCGTAAAATTTAAGGTAAATAATGGATCTAATCAAGGATTTTAGGGATAAGGAGCTGATTTTAGCGCTTAGCAAGCTGATAATTTCTAAAAGCAAAAAGCCGCTAAACATTATGGAGATTTGCGGCGGACACACGCACTCGATCATGAAATTCGGCCTTCCTAGCCTGGTCGGCAAAAATATCAAATTTATCCACGGTCCCGGCTGTCCGGTATGCGTGATGCCGCGCAGTCGCATCGACGAGGCGATCAAGCTCGCCGCGATGCCGCAGAGTATTTTTTGCACTCTAGCAGATATGCTTCGAGTTCCTGGCTCTCGCACCAGCTTGCAGAAGCTGCGCGGCGAGGGGCACGATATCAGAGCGCTTTACAGCCCGCTTGATTGCATAAAGATCGCGCAGGAAAATCCGCAAAAAACGGTGATATTTTTTGCGATCGGCTTTGAGACGACGACGCCGATGAGCGCCGTGCTGATCGATAAGGCGCTAAGCCTGGGGCTAAAAAATCTCTTTTTCCACATCAACCACGTCACGGTGCCCGCGCCCGTGCGAGCGATCTTAGACGATGCGGACGTGCAGATAGACGCGTTTTTAGGACCTAGCCACGTAAGCGTGATAACCGGCGCGAAGGTCTACGAGAGCATCGCGCGCGATTACAAAAAGCCGATCGCCGTAAGCGGATTTGAGCCGCTTGACATAATGGCGGGCGTGTTAAATTTGGTGGAGCAGCAAAACGCCGGCACCTACGAGGTTTTCAACGAATACGAGCGCGTCGTAAAAGAGGGCGGCAACCAAAAAGCGCAAGATTTGATAGATAAATATTTTGAAATTTGCGATTTTCCGTGGCGAGGGCTCGGCGAAATTCCAAAAAGCGGCATGAAGTTGCGCCCGCAGTACGCGGCGCTGGATGCCAGAGTGCAGTTTGATTGCAGCGTACAGAGCGCTCCCGAGAGCAAGGCCTGTATCTGCGGCGAAATTTTGCGCGGCAAAAAAAGTCCCTATGATTGCAAGGTTTTCGGCAAGCACTGCACGCCACAAAACCCGATAGGATCGTGCATGGTCTCAAGCGAAGGGGCGTGCGCGGCGTACTATAAATACGGCGACGTCAAAAATGCGGGCTAAATTTTGCGCGCAGTATCCGGCTAGCAGAGCGTAAATTTTAAAAACAAATCATGCTTTAAAATTTTAACCGAAGCAAAAAAACGTCGCGTTAAAGCTTTGCTTTAAAATTTTGCGCGGCGCCGTAGCGGCACGGCTCGTTCGACTGCGGAATACGGGCTTTAAATTTAAAACCGAATTTAAAACCAAATAAAAAGGAAAAATTTGAACGAAGCTATACTTTTAAGCCACGGCGGCGGCGGCGAGGAGATGAATAAGCTCATCAACGAGACGATCTTTGCGGCGTTTGATAATGAAATTTTGCGCGCGAACAACGACAGCGCGATACTAAATTTAGACGTCGGGGTGGATTTTGACCGCACGGCGCCGAGTTCTGCTTTGAATTCTGCGAGTTTCGGTGGCGAGCTAGCTTTCAGCACCGATAGTTTCGTCGTCACGCCGCTATTTTTTAACGGCGGCGACATCGGCAAGATCGCCGTTTGCGGCACCGTAAACGACCTTGCGATGGTGGGCGCGAAGCCGCTGTTTTTAAGCTGCGCGCTCATCATCGAGGAGGGGCTTAGCCTAAGCGAGCTGCGACGCATCCTGGACTCGATGGCGAGCACTGCGCGAAGCTGCGGCGTTCATATCGTTTGCGGCGATACAAAGGTCGTGCCGCGCGGCAAATGCGATAAAATTTTCATCAACACAAGCGGTATCGGCCGTGTTTTGCGACCTGCGCGCGTGCAAAACATCAAAGCGGGCGCAAAAATCCTGCTTAGCGGCGACATCGGGCGGCACGGGGCGGTGATACTCGCGGCGCGCGACGAAATCGCGCTAAGTAGCGAGCTGCAAAGCGACTGCAAACCGCTTTGCGCTGCGGTCGAAAAGCTGATCTTACAAGGCGTGAAAATCCAGGCGATGCGAGATGCGACGCGCGGCGGGCTCAGCGCGGTTTTGAACGAATTCGCAAGCTCTAGCGGGCTTGAATTTTTGGTGCGCGAAGAGGATATTAAAATCAGCGACGAAGTAGTGGGCGTGTGCGAACTGCTGGGCTTTGAGCCGTACGAGCTTGCAAACGAAGGCACGTTCGTAGCGATCGTAGAAGATGATGTTGAGGCGGATAGGGCGCTTGAGATACTGCGCGAATTTGACGCAAACGCCGCAATCATCGGCGAGGTGCGCGAAGTAGGGCACAGCAGAAGCGAATTTGAGGGTGCTTTGACACCAAAGCTTAGCGCGCAGGGCGAATTTACTGGCGTAAGCGATATGGACGCGGCGTCAGAAAATAGGGCGGGACAATTTCAAACTTCGCATGCGGCAAAAGGACGAGTGATTTTGCAAAACGCCTACGGCTCGCAGCGATTTTTAGAGCTTCCGAAAGGCGAGCTGTTGCCGAGGATTTGTTAAATTTGCGTGCAAATTTATGCCTAAATTTCAGGCGTATTTTTAAATTTACAACAAAATTTCGTATAGAATACGGTGCGGCCGTAAAATTTAGAGGTAAAAATGCATGAACTATCGATCGTAGCGGATCTTGTGGCGCTATGCGAAAAGGCGCTAAACGCCGAAATAGCAAAGAAAAAAGGCGCGGCCGAGCAGGGCGATAAAAATCGCTGTGATATTGCCGATACCGCTAGAAATACAGACTCTGCAAATACCGACATAATAGACACCAAGAATGCCGAAAATAGGGGCATTGCGAATATGGACTCGAACGACAAAAACGGCAATTTTGCTGAAAACTTGGATACAAATCCACAGGCGCCTTACGATACATTTAGTTCTAAAAGTCCGCAGATAAGGGAACTGCACGTAAAAATAGGGCGACTAAGCGGCGTGGAAGCGCATTATCTGCAAAACTGCTATGAAGTCTTTCGTGCAGGCACCGTATGCGAAAATGCGGATCTCATCATCCACACCCAAGAAATCGTCGTAAAATGCAAAAACTGCGGTTTTAGCGGAGATTTGACGCAGAACGACTTTTCTTGTCCGCGTTGCAACAGCTCTGAAATCAGCGTAATCGACGGCGAGGATATGTATCTAATGCGCCTGGTTATTGAATAAAAGAGGGCGTTTTCTAGGCGCAATAAACTTCCCATATTTCAAATTTTCAATATTACACGTATAAGCGAAATTTCATTTCCGCCTAATTCAGATATTTATCT
>NZ_CALIMQ010000312.1 GCF_938045535.1 uncultured Campylobacter sp.
TCAACATCATTCAAAAAAGAAAGCACTGAAGCAAGCTCTTCAGTGCTCCACGATATGTCTAGTGGGTAACGATAGTTTTTATTCATATTATTCAATCTCAGCTCTTAAAGTTGCATCGCGCAATTCCTGTTTTCGATATCCGCGAGGCAAAAACGCACGGATTTCATCTTGCCGTGGCGCAGGGCTATTTTAGAGAGTATTTTTACACGCGCGGCACGGCGTTTAGCTTTTTGGCTGAGCAAAGCTCTAAATTTAAATCCTACATAAGCGATTGGCGCGAGGTTTTGCCGGCGGAATTTCTAGCGGAATTTAGCGGCGAAATTCACAACGAGATCGTCGAGAATTACTGCTGCGGCGCGTATCTTAGCGCTGCTAGCGTGCAGAAGCTGCTGCGCGATTATGAAGCGGACGGCGAAATCAAATCTGCCGTAGATGAGTTTTATGCGCAAAATTTGCCCGTGTTTTTAAAGGCGCTAAATTTGGCGCGCGAGCTTGAAGTGGGACTACTTGAGGCTACCGAAGTGGTTGAGCCCAATCCGATCGATCTGAATAGGTCCGAGTCGTTTTCAAATCTTTTTAATTGCGATCCGCAGGGCGCGCTGATCTACGCGGAAATCGCAGCGCAGCAGATCGGCGAAGCGATAGGGTGCATCAAGGCAGTCGGAGGAGGTACCACGGACGGAGAGAATTTTACCTCGCGTGGCGAGAAACGCGACGAAAAAAGCTCCGTCTCGCGCAGCGCCAATGTGAAGGGCGGCGGCAGTGCGACGGAAGCGGATGGCGGCGCAATGAAGGTAAGCAGCGAGAATTCCGTCCCTTGCAGTGGCGATACAATGGAGGGCGACAGCGAGAATTCCACCGCAGAAGATCATAAAGACGCAACCTCCGCAGGCGGCGAAAAGTCGCTTTTTGGCAAGATCAAAGGGCTTTTTAAATAGCAAATTTGATCGCTTTATTCCGCCGAAGCTCGCGCGGAGTTAAGGTCGTAAAATTAAATCATCTCACGTCCGCAGACCCTGCGCGGTTAAATTTAGCTAAAACGGCGCGGCAAAAAGGCGTAGATTTAAAATTTAAAACTTGCCGAAATTTTAAAACGGCGGCTTGCATATCCGAAGTTACGAAATTTTAAAGCGTCGCAAACAAGCAAACAAGCTGCAAAGCGGCTAAATTTAAACCTGCCACAGCCTTTGCGGCGGATAAGCTGCGGATAGGTTATATGTTTAAATTCCATAACCAAAAGCGCCCGATTTTGATTTCATGTCACTTAAAATTATACGTTCGGGCGCTAATTTGATCGCTCACAAAACGCCGCGATAAAATTTCAATGAATTTTGAATTTTAAAGCTCGTCACCTCAGAAATAAAGCTCGAAAAAAGCAAGCGCAAAGATAAAAAACAATATCAGCGCCGCGCCGCCCGCGCGGACGTAGCTATCGTCCCGCACGCCGAATTGCACGCAATAGGCAAACGCCATAAAAAACAGGCAAGCCGCTAAATTTGCGGAGCGTTTCTTTTCGTCTTTCAATGACGATATGCACAAAACGGCGGCTAGCATAAGAACTACGGTCGCGATAATTTGCATGGCGCACCGCCTTTCGTGCAGAGCGGGAAAGAGTCGTTATTGGGCATTAAGTGATAGAATTTCGCAGTTTTGATCTGCCCGTCTAGGCTCTTGGCGAGCAAATTTTGCGCTTTTGTTGAAGCGACGGCTTTTAAAATTTCTCGCTCGCCGCCTCTTAAAATCATCCTTCAAGCCCGCCGCCGGCTTAGCGGAAGCTGTCGCTTCTGCTAGGTATCAGCAGGTCTTGCAGCTCCTGCTGCACCGAGACTTTCGCGCGCGGATCGAGGATCTGCGAGTAGATGATAAAATTTGCAAGCACCTTTTTGCCGTAGTCCCTGCTCTCGGCATACGGCACGAGCTCCATGCTAAGCCACGGCTCAAATTTGCCTTTATTAAACATATCGCCGCGCTGAAGCATCTTTTTGACGAGCCCGAGCCCGCCGTTGTAAGCGTATGCGATGAAAACCGGGCTGTAAATTTTACGCTCCAACCAGTCGATATGAATGTTGGCGAAGCGGTAAGCGACTTCCGGGCGGAACATATCGTCTTGATCGAAGCCCGCGATCGCAAGCTGCTTTTTGCCGATGTCGTTAGCCAAAAACGGCATAAATTGCATCATCCCAAGCGCATACGACGTAGATACCGATGCGGGCACGAAGCGGCTTTCTTGGCGGGCGAGCGCCAAAATTAGCGCCTTGCGGCGGTTATCGCCGTCGCCGATGTATTCCATAAACGGCGTCGGATAGAAGTTGTCTTTGCCGCCGCTTGCTTTATTCATGATGTATGAGTACTCGCCGATACTTTGCTTGGTGTCGAATTTTTTGGCAAATTCCAAAAGCTGCTCGCGAGACATCCTATCGGCGCTATTTTTCGTGCGAACCCAAGCGAAAGGATCGGTGATATCGTAGCCCTCGATGGAATTTTTAGCGGGATTTGGGATGATGATGTTTAAATTCTTATCTCCTAAGACCTCCTTGGCATAAAGCGCGTAGAGGCTGTAATAATCGCTGCTAGCAAGCTGGCGCAAGACATTTTGGTCTCCGTTTAGCAGGTAGATCCAAAATTTCGCATTGTGCACGTCGTGAGGTTTCTCAAAGCTCGCCGCCGCGCGGTTAAAAAACGCAAGCGCAGCCCCTTCGTCGTCCTGCATGACGGCATTTACGCCGAGCATAAACGCTACGTCCTTATCCACGGCCAGCGGATCGACGCCCGTGAGCGAGCGGCGCAAGCGTGGGTATTTGCGGTTGATTAGCGCGTCGTTAAGAACCGCCTTAAAGCTTGGCTGGGCGCTTAGGCCGGTAACGAAGGTCGCATCAGCGTCGATGTCGATCAGAGCGTCTTTGCCCGCGCCTTTTAAGTAGTCGTAATATAAAAAGTAGTTTTGCGCGTTGCGGCTCTGCATAAAATATTCGCTCGGATTTTCGTCGTTAAATCCGCGCAGTAAATTTACGGCGTTTCTACTTGCCGCGTCTTGGTGCTTTTCAAGCTGCGAAGCGAGCGTCTCGCGCACCGATGGGCTTAGCTTGGCGATAAAATTTGGATAGGAGCGCGCCTTTTTGCAGGTTAAATTTGCATCTAAAATATTGGCGGAGGTAACGCCTGCGCAGTGATCCGGACGCTTAGGCGGGCGAACGGCGCCGAAAATTCTATCTAGCTTCTCTTTTAGCTTGCCCTTGTAGCGAAAGATGCTCTGCTTCAATGCCTTGATCTCGGCTTTATTAAATTTCGTCTCGTCGATCAGGCGGTAGATGTAATAGTCCTTGGCTAGGGATTTTGGCTCGTCTTTGATCTGTTCGTAGCTTAAAATTTTACCACTACTTGCGGCGCACAGCAGTCCTAAAACAAGGCTAAATTTCAGAAATATTTTCAAATGACCGTCCTATTGATGATATAGATTATCGCGCTGTCAAAGAAATTAAGCACGAGTAGGATAAGAAGCGGCGAAAGATCAAATCCGCCGAAAGTCGTAGGCAGATAGCGACGCACCAGCGCAAACGCAGGCTCGGTAAGCGCAGAGATAGCGCGGACGATTTTATAAAATTTACCGAACGGATTTGGACGGATGAAACTCAAAACGCAGGCGACGAAAATTAGCATCATATAAGCTTGAATCACGTAGTGAATACTCACTAAAATGCCGTAAAATACGCTATTTAGTAGCATCGAGTATCTCCTTCAAATCGGCGCGGATCAGCGGATACAGCTCGCTAAGCTCCGGTCCGTGAGGTGCGCCGGTTAGTAAAAATCTAAGCGGCATAAACAGGCTCTTGCCCTTTAAGCTTGTAGCCTGCGAGAGCGCCGCTTTGAAATCATTAAATTCCATTGGAGCGCCGTTTGAGCTTAATAAATTTAAGATCGCCTCTCGCAGCGCCTGCGCCTGCGCCGCCCACTCCTGCGGGATATCTTTCGCGCTGTAGATCGCTGCGATCTTTTCTTTAATCTGCGGAATAAGGCTTGCTTCTTGAGTGTAAAATTTTATCAAAGGTGCAAATCTGGACTCAAGCTCAAAAAGCTCAGCCAGGCGCTGCTCGCTCGCTCTTTTGATATGCTCGCGGTTTATAAAGGCGAGTTTGTCCTCGTCAAATTTCGCCGGGCTTTTTGAAATTTTAGCGATGTCGAAAAACTCCACCGCCTCATCCATGCTAAAGACCTCGCGCGGCGTTTTGTTGCCCAGTAGGATTAGATAATTCGCGATCGCTTCGGGCAGATAGCCGCTTTGAAGCAGCCATTTTACCGAGGAGCTATCCTCGCGCTTGCTCATCTTTTTGCCTTCGGAATTTAATATGATCGGCAAGTGCGCGTATTTGATCTCGCCCTCGTAGCCGAGGCTTTGGCGGATCCAGTTTTGCTTCGGGGTGTTTGAGACGTGATCCTCGCCGCGGATTACGAAGCTCACGCCCTGCATCATATCGTCGCAGGCGCAGGCGAAGTTATAGGTCGGCGTCTTGTCCGCACGCATGATAACAAAGCTGTCGATATTCTGCGGCTCAAATGCTATACGGCCCTTGATCGCGTCGGTAAATTCCAGCGCGTGATCGGGCTTTTTAAGGCGGATAGTAAAGGGCTTGTCGCAGCCAAGCACCTCTTCATCGCTTAAATGCTCGCAATGCCCGTCGTAGCGATAAGCCTCGCCCGCGTCCTTGGCGGCTTGTTTTTTCGCTTCAAGCTCCTCCTCGCTGCAAAAACAGCAAAACGCCTTTTTCTCGGAGAGTAGCTTAGCAGCGAACTGCTGATGAAATTTTAAATTTTTGCTTTGATAATACAGGCTCTGCCATGAGATGCCGAAGCGCTTTAAAATTTCGATTATCTCTTGATCTTTGCCTTCGATATTGCGCGCAGTGTCGGTATCCTCGATGCGTAAAATAAAGCCGCTTTTATCTTGCAGCGAGCAGATGTAGTTAAAAATAGCCGCGCGTAAATTTCCGATATGCATATCGCCGGTGGGCGACGGAGCGAAGCGATACAATTTAGGTCCTTTGGGTTTAAATTTAAGCTGGGATTATACTTTTTACTTCCTAATAAAAAGCAAAAACAAAGCAAAAATAGGCTAATATCGGCGCATTTTATTTAAGGAGACAATATGAGTTTCATTCAGGAATTCAAAGAATTCGCAATGAAAGGCAACGTCATCGATATGGCGGTGGGCGTCGTTATCGGCGTGGCTTTCGGCAAGATCGTAACCTCGCTAGTAAGCGACATCATGATGCCAGTTTTAGGACTTCTTACGGGAGGCATGAATTTTACCGATCTTAAGATCGTGTTAAAAGAAGCGGTGGGGCAGACCCCTGCCGTTACGATAAACTACGGCTCGTTTATCCAAGTAACGGTCGATTTTATCATCATCGCGTTTTGTATATTTTGCGCGATCAAGGCGATCAATAAGCTTAAAAAGCCCGTCGAGCCTGCGCCGGAGCCGGCTGCGCCCGCTGAGCCTAGCGAAGAGATTAAACTTCTTACCGAGATAAGAGACCTGCTTAAAAAATAGGTCGCGGCGATGCTTGAGAGAATTCCTTATTTCAAAGCTCTAAGCGCAGCGCAAATTGATCGTTTGGAGCAGATTAGCATCCATAAAAGCTACAAAAAGGGCGAAATTTTATTTTTCGAGGGCGAGCGCTCGCAGTATCTATTAATCCTGCTAAAAGGAATTTTAAAAATCTATAAAACCTCCGCAAAGGGGCGTGAGATCCATATGCGTGAGATCCGCCCCATCTCGCTCGTAGCCGAGATGGTAAATTTCGAAGAGACGAGCTATCCTGCAAGTGGCGTGTTTTCGACAAACGGCGAGGTGCTAAAGATCGATTATGAAAAATTTAAAAACGAGTTTATGAGCGATCCTAAAATTTGCCTGGAGCTTTTAAAATCGATGTCTGAAAAGATCCGCGCGCTAAATGCGGTCTTTGATAATCAAGTCGTGCTTAGCTGCGACGGCAAAATCGCTAAGTTTATCAACGAAAATTTTGATATTTTTATGAGCACAAAATACACTAGAATAGCCAAAATTCTAAATGTTACCCCCGAAACATTTTCGCGCACCATCACTAAATTTAAAAAGAGTGGCGCGCTAATTTTGGACGATAAGCAAGAAATCACGGGCTTTGATAAAGATAAGCTGGATGAGTATATCCAAGGCTAGAGTTTGAAAAGCGCCTATATTTTTCCGATCGTCGGTACGGTTTTATTTCTGTTTTTCAATCTTTACGTTTATAAGTCGATCGGCGCGCGCTTTACGCCATATAAAAATTTCGTGATCTTTCGCCCTGCCTTGAGCTTGCTTTGCGTAGCTTTGGCGATTTTAGATGCGATATTTTTTGTGGGTTTTGGGCTTAATGGAAGCTTTAAAAACGAGCTACTCTATAAGCTATGTGTATTTTGCATGGCGGCGTCCTTTTCGCTCTTTTTTATCTGCCTTGCTTACGATGTGCTAAGCGCCGCTGCGCATGTAGTTAAATTTAGCCAAAACAGGCGAAAATTTTTAAAAACCTTTATAGACGTAACCTTTGTAATAATGGCGTTTAGCTATATTTTTAAGGGGCTTTATAATGCACTAAAAATTCCAAAAATCACCGAGCGCGAAATAAAAATCAAAAACTTAGCTCGCGAGCTAAGCTTCGTCGTTATTTCGGACGTGCATCTGGGCGAGTTTTTGAAAAAGGAATTTTTGCAAGGCATCGTAGTGCAGATAAACTCGCTAAATTATGATGCGCTACTGATCGTGGGCGATATGTTTGATCTGCGCTCGGATGAGCTCGGGGATATTTTGCAGCCTCTTGAGGCGATCAAAAAGCCTATCTTTTTCGTCACGGGCAACCACGAATATTACCGCGGCGACGCAAGCGGGCTTATAGCGGCGATGCAAAAAGCGGGTGTGCGGGTGCTGCAAAACGAAAGCGTGGAATTTGAGGGGCTAAATTTAATGGGCGTGTACGATCTTAGCGGCTTTCGCTTCGGATACATGCAGCCCGATCTCGGCGCTGCGCTAGCGCAGGCAGACCCCGATAAGCCTAAAATTTTACTCGCGCATCAGCCCAAATACGTCGTGGATTTCGTGCGCGACGAGGTCGATCTGTGTATCTGCGGACACACGCACGCGGGGCAAATTTTCCCGTGGACGCTTTTGGTGCTGCTTAGCCAGAAGTATCTTTACGGGCTGTATAACGACGGGCTGAAGCAAATTTACGTAAGCAGCGGCGTAGGGTTTTGGGGCCCGCCGATAAGGGTCTTTGCGGATGCCGAAATCGCGCTGCTTAAGCTTAGAAAGGCATAGATGAGAAGTTTTATTTCGAGGATTTTTGGGGTTATCGCCGCGGTGAAATTTCCTAAATTTATACAAAATTTTATCAACCGCAAATATGTGGAATTTTTCAAAATCGATATGAGCGAATTTGATCCGCCGCAAAGCTACGCGAGCCTAAACGCGCTTTTTACCCGCCGCTTGCTGCGCCCGCGCGAGATAGCGGCAGACGAGGCGGCTTTTATAAGCCCTAGCGACGGTGTGGTCTTTGAGAGCGGATGCTGCGACGATCTGCGGGCTTTTAGCGTAAAGGGCTGCGAATACAGCCTTAGCGAACTGCTGGGGGGCACGTTTACGGCAAACGAAAGCGGTGCGGTTAAAAATTTAGATGACGCCGCGGTTGCTACGAACGGGAGCGGCGAGGTTGGAACCGGATGCGCAAAAGATGCCGGCGCAGGGATGAAATTTCGCGCTGCGCAAGCGAAAATCAGAGGCGATGAAAACGGCGCAACTTATACCGCGAGCGGCGTGCAGGCTGAAATTTATAGCGATGAAAGCGGTGCGAGCCGTGAAACGAGCGCAGAGGACGCCCAAAGCGGCGAAAATACAAGCAGCGTAAATTTAAGCTACGCAAACATCTATCTAAGCCCGCGTGATTATCATCATTATCACGCGCCGTGTGATCTAAGTGTGCTGCAGGCGCTTTATATCCCTGCAGATCTCTACAGCGTGGCGAAGAAATTTTTACTTAAAATTACAAACCTCTACGCTAAAAACGAGCGCGTGATTTTAAAATGCAAAATGCGAAACGGCGGGATTTTGTGGATGGTTTTCGTGGGTGCTTTAAACGTCGGCAAGATGAGATTTGATTTCGATACGCGAATACAAACGAATGCATGCGCAAATAGAGCTGAGGCGCTTTACGAATATGAAAATTTAAACTTTAAAAAGGGCGATCATTTGGGAAATTTTGAGCTGGGTTCGACGATCGTGCTCGTAGCGCAAAGCGAGTTTTTAAAATTTGAAACTCCGGCTAATATGTCCGTAAAATTCGGGCAAAAAATCGCAGAATTTAATGAAATTTCATAAAATTCCATTTAAAATGCAGGATTTTTTCTTTAACTAAAATTAATTTTATTTAAATTTGGCTATAATCATCTTACTTTAAATCAAAGGATTTAACATGAAAAATTTAAAAGCTTTTACGATGATCGAGCTTGTTTTCGTCATCGTCGTTTTAGGTATTTTGGCGGGCATCGCGGTGCCTAGATTGGCCGCTACGCGCGATGATGCCACGATCGCTAAGATGCGTGGGGATATCGCCGCCATTAGAAGCGGACTTTCGCTAGTTAGAAGCGAGAATATGATGAGGGGCGTGACTACGTGGCCTGCTTTGGAGGGTTCGGACAATGCCACTCTTTTTGAAGGCGTTTTGCAGCAACCTATCTATCCTATGAGAGACGGCGGTAGGAACGGCTGGACTTTGGTTACGAACGGCAATGCCAATGCGACATCTACATATAGGGCTAGCGTAGCAGGCAAGA
Source organism: uncultured Campylobacter sp. (assembly GCF_938045535.1). GTDB lineage: Bacteria > Campylobacterota > Campylobacteria > Campylobacterales > Campylobacteraceae > Campylobacter_B. Next base: position 8,836 of record NZ_CALIMQ010000312.1, read on the forward strand.
GTACTACTTTTGATTACTATCCAACTACACCTTTGGCTACGGCA
>NZ_CALIMQ010000313.1 GCF_938045535.1 uncultured Campylobacter sp.
GCAAGCGCAGCCGCGACATCATCGCAAAAGCCGCACAGCCGCACGTGGTCCCGTAAATTTAGCGAATCGATTAAATTTTGTAAATTTTGCCTCTCGCCGCCCTGACCGTAAATTTTAAGCTCGAAATCAAATTTCAGCTCGCTTGCGGCGCGGATCAAAAGATCAAAACCCTTGATCTTATCGAGCCTGCCGACCGCGACGATGCTAAATTTAAAATTTTCCGCCGCCGCGTTTGCGCCCTGTTGCGATACGAATGCACTGCTAGTCTTATTTTGCGATGCGTCCGCATCGAAAGGCGTATCTTGCGACGCAAATGCAGCGCCAGCCATGTTTCGCGACGCGCCCGCAGCAGCATCCGAGTCGCTGCGCGCATCCTTTGTTTCCTCGAGCGCCATGTTTGCGGCGCCCTCCGCGTCCTTGCAGCGCGCGAAAATTTCATGATTTGCAAACTCCCGTCGCGGCTCTATGCCGAAATATATCACCTTCGTAGCGTGATTTATCGTGGTTGCGACCTTGCGAGAGGCTGCGATGACGTTTCGCACGCGATCAAAAACGGGCGCCTTGCGGTCGTTATGTTTGGTCGCGACAAGCTTAAGACTTAAAAATTTTTCGACTACAAAGCCGATCTGCGCGGCTTTGGCGCCGTGCGAATGTAAAATTTCAAATCCGCCCGAGCGTAAAAACCGATAAATTTCAGCGAACAAAAACGGATTGTAGCGCTTGTCGCGGCTTTTGTACTGATAAATTTGCACGCGCGCATCCAGGCGCTGCAAAAACTCACATCGCGCGGGTACGATTAGCGCCGCCTGCTCGCTTTTGCAAAGCTCATTTAGCGAGTCAATTACGATCTTTTCGACGCCGCCGTAAAATCTGGAGCAGCAAAGATAGGCGATTTTCATCTATTTCTGCCCTTCTTCATCTTCAAAATGAAGCTAAAAAGCCCCTGCCTGCCGCTAACCATGATACGCGGAATTTCAAAATTTGAGTAGTGAGGGCGCAACACGTCGTTTTGCGTCGTGACGGCGCAGCTAAAGCCCGCCTCGCGCGCGCAGCGCACGCTAATCTCGTCGTAAAAGCCGAACGGATAGGCAAAGGCGCTGCAAGAGATGTCAAATTTCGCCTCTATTTCGCGCTTTGATTCGCTCATCTGGCGTAGCTGCTCTGCCGCATCCAAGCTAGGCAAGTTTGCGTGATCGAGCGTATGCGAGCCGATCTCGATGAGCCCGCTTCGCAAAAGCTCACGAACTTCCTCGTCGCTTAGCATCTGCTCGCGATTTAGCTCGTCGCTTGATTTTTTCAGATCCTTATCGGTCGCCCAATTCCCGTCAAAGCGCCGGTTCACGATGAAAATCGTCGCCTTAAAGCCGTATTTTTGCAAAAGAGGCAGGGCGCCCGTGAGATTATCGCGATACCCGTCGTCGAAGGTAATGCAAACCGCCTTTGCAGGCTTCTCATTCAAACTCGCAAGCTCGCTTAAAGTATAGCTCGTAAAGCCGCTTCGCTTCAGCCACGCAAGCTGTTTTTCAAACGCGGCGGGACTTACGCGCAGACGGTTAAATTTAGAAGCACGCTTTGGCAGATGCTCTCGGATCATATGATACATCAGCACGCGCGGATACTCGTAAGGCAGATCCTTCGCCCACCACGCAAAGCGCAGGCAAAACCACGCAAAAAGCGCCGCAAAAGCCAAAACCGCCGCGTAGATCATCGCTCGATCCTCATGCGATAAGCCAAAAAGCTTAGTATCGTAGCCAGGCTTAGAGCTTCTTTCGACAGATACGCGCCGTGATCGAACTGGCAATCTATCAAAAGATATATCAGAAGCGTGAGAACCCCAAACTGCCTGCTTTGAATGCACTCCTTAAAAACGCCAAATAGGATCAAGCCGTAGAAGACGAGGCCGAGCACGCCGCTATAAAGTAAAATTTCTAAAAATAGATTGTGCGGCGCGTTATATTCAGGATGCTCAAGGACCGGGGAGCCCGGCAAATTTATATATGAGCCCAGCCCGTAGCCTAAGATAGGCTTTTCTTGCGCCATCTCTAAAATATAGCTCCAAATCACGGTTCTGCCTGAGGAGTTGCCGCTAAATAGCGCTGCTAGCCTTTGCTCAAACGACGGCGAAAGCGCAAGCAAAACAGCAAAAATCGCGATGAAGCCTACCGTGAAAAGTAGGTATTTTTTGTTTAGGCTCTTTAAATTTAGCGCGCCGTAAAACGCAAGCGCGCAGAACGCGCTGACCCACGCCGCTCTGGAAAATGAAAAGATCATAAAAAACGCAAACAAAAGCAGAGCCGCAAATTTAAGCGCCAAAGGCCGCCATATCGCCACCGCGCTAAGGCAGAGCCCAAAGCCCATAAAAAGCCCTAAAATATTGCGGTTCGAAAGCGCTCCGCTAAGACCTCCGCGAACAGAGTCGCTTGAAAAGACGATTGCGTCGCTGCTACTTGCAAACTGATAGATCGCGCTCGCCGATAAAATTCCAAGCCCTACGAACAGAAAGGCAAAAACGGCGTTTTGATCAAAAAATTTGAGCTTGTAAAAATAACAAAGTACCAAAAATATCGCGCCGTATCGAAGGATGAAAAATAGCGTGCTCTGCCATGCTTTTTTTGAGATAACAGCCTCGTTTAGGAGGTTTGAGATCGCTAGCGTCGCCACTAAACAGACGAAGCAGATCGCGATAAATCGCGTTTTTTTCAAAATTTCGCTTAAAATTTCGTAGTTTTTGAAATACAATAGATGCGCCAAAAAGAATAAATTTAGCGCCGCAAAGGAGATCTGATAGACCGCGTTTTTAAAAAATAGCGACGCGCACCAAAGAAGTAGCAGCGTTAAAAATGTGATCCTCCAGCCGTTAGGCGCGCCGTTTTCGTAAAAAAATTTTTTCATATTAAACTCTCATAAACCTTTATCGTTTTTTCTACCATCTGCTCTAGGCTGAAGTTTTGCGAAACGTAGCCGTAGCCGTCAAATTTCAGCTCGCGCGAGGGGGCAAACAGCTCCGCCAGCGCCTGCGCATCGCCAACGTCAAAAAAATAGCCGTTTTCGCCCTCTCTTACGATATCGAGCGCGCCGCCGTGACGGGTCGCGATCACCGGGCAGTTGAGCGCTATCGCCTCAGCCATCGAACGCCCGAAGCTCTCGGGCTTGCTCGAAGCGCTTACCATGACCGACGAGAGCGAGTAAATCTCGGCTACCTTGCTCTGCGAGCCTGCAAAAATCACGCGCTCGCCGAGGCCAAGCCCCTCTACGAGCGATTTTAGCTCGGAAAAATACTCGTCGCGATCAGCTCGCACGCCGCCCACAATCAAAATTTTAAGCTTTTGTTCGCTCGACAAAGCCGCGGCGCGGATCAGGGTTTTGTAATCCTTAATCTGCGTGATGCGCCCAACACCCGAGACGATGAAATCATCCTGCGCGAGGTTAAAATTCTGTCTAAATTCCGCGATAAAGCGCTCGTCTAAATTTTTAGGATTAAATTTTACTAGATCGATACCGCGCGGAATGATCGTGATCTTGGCCGCATCCGCGCCGTAGTTTCGCACCACGTGATCGCGCGCATAGCCGCTAGGACAGATGATCGCGTCCGCATCCGTCATGATTTTACTGTAGAAATTTACAGAATTTATCCCATGCACGGTGCTTACGATCTTTGCTTTGGGATGGGCAAATTTAACCAACCACGCCGGCACGCGGGAGCGGACATGCACGATGTCGGGAGCGATCTCGCTTAAAATTTTACGCAGCTTTAAAGCGCGCGCCGCAACGCTTAAGATATTTTTAGAGCAAACGTCGAGCTGCACGTGCACGCCGCCCTCGTTTTCTATCTTTGGCGCCAATTTGCCGCCGTTACTGATAACAAAATTTTCGATGCCGCGCCGCGCAAACTCCCTATTTAGCTCGACTACGCCGCGCTCGACGCCGCCTTCGTTCAGCTCGGGCAGGATTTGCACGACCCTCATATTTTTATCTCCCTTACAAACGCCTTAAGATCGTACTTTGCGGTCTTTTTTAGCTTCGTGCCCTCGCTGTATCGCCTAGCATAACCCGTAGAAACGAGAGCACTTATAAAATCGTCAAATTTATTATGAGCGTCTTTGCGCTTTAAACTCAAAATAGCTACGCTCGCGTTCCCGTTAGATGCAGCCTCGCTTATCATCGAGACGCTATCCTCGCTGATAAAGACCCACTCGCACTGCGTCAAAAAATCGCCGATCGGATTTACGGGCTCTCGGCTGTAAATCACGCTATAATCCCAGCTAAGCTTAGCTAGCGCGCTCTCGGTAGCCCGCGGCGTGCGCGGAGAGGTCGTTAGCGCAAACTCGCAGTCCGCAAACTGCGCTCTTACGCCTTCAATCTGCTTTAAAATTTCATCCCCCATCTCAAAGCAGGAATTCGGCCCGCCGATGATAAATCCGATGGATTTACGCTGCGGCCGGTACAGCCCCTGCGGGCGCGAAAAGCTAAGCGAGACTGGCGAAATCTTAAGATTTGCGCGCGGCTTTGGGTAGTCATGTGCGCCTGCGATGATGACGCTAAAATCCTTGCGGTAGCCCTTCGGATACATTAGTGCTATACTCGGCTTAGCGTATCTGCGCGCGTAAAATTTCAGCGCGTAATAGGTCGTAGAGCCCGCGCTCACGAACAGATCGAAATCTGCGAAATTTAAATTGCGATCTGCCGGAGCGTCTGAATTGGTGCCATTCGGCGCGGCATCTAGATTTATGCTATCTGATGCAGCGGGGCTGTTTAAAGAGGTATTATTTAAATTTGATCCGTTTTTACGGTCCGTCGCCGTGCCGCCCCTACCGAGATCGCACTTAAAAATTTTAAAATAAAGCCCGAAAAAATCAAGCGCGTAGGAGCAGAGTTTAAGAAGCTTGTTTGCGTAAGCGATCTTACAAATGCAAAACTCAAGCCCTCTCAACTCGCAAAATGCGATGCTTTGGTTCTCGTGCCCCTTGCGGCCGTCGCTTAAGATGAGCGCTTTTCTATGCGGATTTTTAGCGGCGGACGGATTTGCGCAGGAGCTTTCGCTATTTAAATTTAGAGAGCCGCCGCCTGCGCGACATACGCAGCTTGAGGCGCCCGCCCTTAAATTTTTAGCTCTAAAATTTTCGCGGCGCAAAATGCAAGAGGGACAGCCGCAAACCGATATGAAGTTTTGGAAGTCCGAATTTTTACAATCTCGCGCGACGGCGATCGCTACGAAATTTTTGCGATTTAAAATTTTACCTTCTCGCGCGGCACTACCTAAATTTACGACGCTTTGCTCTTTTGCAAAAAGGCGCGAGCTCTGCGGAGCGGATAAATTTCTTATGACGCCCTGTTTGCTCTCGCCTCTTGAAATTTGCCGCACCATCAGTCCATCTTCCATCGTTTGTGTATCCAAAACCACTGCTGCGGCGCGGTTCGCACGACCTCTTCGAAAATGTCGTTGCACTTTTGCGTGATAAACAGCTCGGCCTCGTCCTTATTTAGCCCCTCAGGTAGCGGCGGGAAATCCTTGATCACAATCTCGTATCGATCATCCTCTCCGCGGCGCGCAAAAATGGGTATCAGCACGGGGCGAAATTTCAAATAAAGCGACGCGATAGTCTTCGTGGTGTAGCACTGTCGTCCGAAAAAGGTCGTAATCAGGCTATTTTTAGGGCCCGGCTTTTGATCGGGCAGAATGCCTACGTTGCGCCCCTGCTTTAGCGCCTGCACGAGCCTGCGCATCGCATCGTCCTTGTAAATGAGGTCATTGCCGTAGCGCTCGCGAAACGGCGCCACGAGCCGCTCTTCGATCAGCTCGTTATCACTGCGACGCCCGACTACCGAGACGGGAAAGCCATTGGCGCCGAAAAAATTAGCTAGAATTTCCCAATTTCCAAAATGTGCGGTAAAAAATAAAATCCCGTGCGGATTATCACCTTTTAGCTTTCGGACGCGCTCTAGCGCCTGCTCGCCGTTTGAAATCAGATCATCAAATTTTAGTCTGCCGTTGTAAAATAAAAGCGTGTCGGTAAGCGTCCTAGCGATACTGCGAAAATTCTCGATCGCAAGAGAGTGAAGCTCACTTTCGCTTTTTTGTGGATAAGCGGCGCGAAGGTTATCCTGCGCGACTTTAACGCGCCTACTAAGCTTCCACGATGCGAAAAGTGCGAGCTTATCGAAAAATGCGAATATGAAGCTTTTCGGCGCGAATTTTGCAAATTTTATCAGACCCAGCGCCAAAAAATATTGGATTTTTTCCTTCATAAAGACCTCGTTTTAAATGCGAGATTATATTGAATTTTGGCTAATTAGTAGCTAAAACGCTATTTACCGAGGCAAAAATTGCTAAACATTTCGTCTAAAATTTCATCTCGCTCAAATGGACGCGAAATACGTGCAATCGCCTCAATCGCGCGATTTATCTCAAATGCAAAAAGCTCAAGCTCGCCGCAAGCTAGGCGCTCGCTCGCGTTTTTAAGAGCCGCAAGCGCGCTCTCGCAAGATAGAATTTGCCGCTCGTTGCTTAGCATAAGGCCATCGAAATTTTGAGAATTTAAGTAGCTCTGCAGCGCGGTTAAAATTTTATCCACACCCTCGTTTGCAGAAATTTCAAGTGGCGCAAAAATGGAATTTGCTTGGGTATTTTGCTTAGCGGAATTTATTGCAGAGCTATTAGGAGCGATGGAATTTGCAGAATTTTGTTTGGAATCATCTTTCGTAAAATTCTCCGCAGCACAGCTTGCAGTAGCGCGCTCGGTATTTGGCGACGCTAGTCCCGCTTTTGCGGCGGAATTCTGTTCCTTTGAATTTATGAAATTCGCAAGAACTGTTTGGCTTGTAGGCGTGGAATTTGTGGAAGTAGAATTTTGCGCGCTTAAGTCACGCTTTAAATTTTTAGCTTTTAAATTCTGCGCGCAGGAATTTAAAGAAGCATCGCAGGTCCGACTTTGCTTTAAATTTTCGGCTGCGAAATTCTCTGATATGGGATTTTCGGATGCTAAATTTTTTGCAGAAAAAGCCTCTAAATCATCGCCAAGATCCTCTGTGCTAGGATGAAATTTACGCGGCAAGTCGCATTTATTTAAAACGTAGATGATTTTTTTGTCTTTTTGTTCACGCAATATTTTTAAGATCTGCGCGTCCTCGGCGTCCCATTCGCGACTTGCGTCAAACACTGCCAAAATCACGTCTGCCTCGCTTGCAGCGCGAAGCGAATATGAAATGCCGATACTCTCGAGCTTTGAGCCGCTGTGTCTGATACCTGCGGTATCGACTATACGGATTAGATGAGTGCCTATCTGCAGGCTTTCTTCGATAAGATCGCGCGTAGTGCCCGCTTCGTCGCTCACGATAGCGCGATTAAAGCTCAGCATAGAGTTTAAAATGCTTGATTTACCGACATTAGGTTTACCCACAATCGCTACTTTAAAGCCCTCGATCAGTCCCTTGCGGCTGCGGCTGATGCGAGTGATTTTTTCTAGCGAAGCGATATTTTGGCTAAGCATTTCTTGCGAGTTTTGCAGCACATCTGCGGGCAGATCATCCTCCGCGTAATCGATGCAAACCTCGACGAAGGCCAACGTCTTAACCAGAGCTGCGCGCAGATTTGCAACGAAGTCTGCCAGCTCGCCCCGCAGGTTTCTAGCTAAAATTTTAGCCGCACTTTGCGAGCGCGAATTAATCAGATCGCTTATGGCTTCGGCTTTACTAAGATCCATTTTACCGTTTAAAAACGCTCGCTTACTAAACTCGCCCGGATTTGCTATACGCGCGCCCATAGCCAGAACGGCATCTAACGCCAAGGACGAAGCCGTAAAGCCGCCGTGGGTCTGCACTTCTACGACATCTTCGCCGGTAAAGCTATGCGGAGCTTTAAAATATATCAAAATCGCCTCGCCGAACGCTTCGCCACTCTCGTCAAAAAGATTCACAAGCGTGGCATAGCGAGGTCGCAAACAGCTACGATGTGAAAGGCTTAGAGCGATAGATAGCGCTTCCTCGCCTGAAATTCTAACTATGCAAATTCCGCCGATGCCGTGAGCCGTAGCGATAGCGGCGATAGTCTCGCTCACGATTAGCTTTTTTCGTCTACGATGACGATTTTGCCGCTACGCGTGGATTTGATACCCACGAAACGATCCGGATATGCTTGTTTTAGCTTATCGGCTACAATTTTGATAAATGCGCCATCAAAAGCCTTCGTGACGATACGCTCATTTCCAGAGCGCTCCACGAGCGCATTTACATAAGAATCGATAAATCGTTCTTGATTTTGTAAAAATTCCGCGATTTCAAAAACCACAGCAAGATCATATCTAATGCTGATCCAGTTATAAATCATATACGAAAGTGCCTTGTAGCGGTGTCCTTCTTTGCCTATCAAAAGCGCGCTATCCTCGCCTTGCAGCTTGATATAGACGGTATTTTCGTCGATTTTGCTAACATCGCTAACTTCAATATTAAACTCGCTTGATCTAAAAAGTGCAGATAGCTTCTCTTTGATATCGGATAAAATTTCATCCGTCACAACGCCCTTTTGCTTTTCTTTGCGATGTTTAGAATGCGTGGCGCGCGGACTTTGAGACTCTGATTTGTCGCCCTGCTTTTTCTCTGCTTTACCGACTTTGCTTTGCGGAGTGCTAAATTCCGGATTTTCGCTAAATTTCTCCCCTTCCAAAACCGCTTCTATTACGGCATTTTTTTTAAAAAAGCCCAAAAATCCGCCGCTTGGATGCTGCAAGACGCGCACGTTAAGTTGCGTTACTGAGCATCCAAGCTCAGCTGCTGCTTTATTATATGCGTCTTTTAAATTTTCTGCTTCAATTATCATGATTTTTTCTCCGCTATTTGAGCTTGTTTATGCCTAGCAAAGGCTTTATTAATGACGTATTGCTGGATAATGGAGCAGAAATTATTTACCGTCCAGTATAGCGTAAGACCCGCCGGGAACATTACGAAAAATACCGTAAAAATGAGCGGCAAGAATTTCATCATCTTCTCTTGCATCGGATCGGTAAACGTAGTCGGCGTAATCTTTTGCTGCAAAAACATCAAAATTCCCATCGTAATTGGCAGGATGTAATATGGATCTTTAAGCGACAGATCGTGGATCCACAGCGCCCACTCCGCGCCCTTTAGCTCGATCGCATTAAGCAGCACGCGGTAGATCGCGAAAAATACCGGTATCTGAAGCAGGATCGGCAAGCAGCCGCCCATCGGATTGGCGCCGTTTTTCTTATACAGATCCATCATATGCATCTGCAGCTTTTGCTTATCGTCCTTATATTTCTCCTGAAGCTCCTTCATCTTAGGCGCCAGATCCTTTAGCTTGTTCATAGATAGCATTCCCTTGTAGCTTAGCGGGAATAGGATTAGGCGGATGATGAGCGTAAGCATGACGATCGACCAACCCCAGTTGCCGATATAGCCGTGCAGCCAGTTTAGGAAATTAAACATCGGGCGGGCGATGAAGGTAAACCGGCCGTATTCGATCACTTTAGTAAGTTTAGGATCGATAGAATTTAAAATTTTATAATCCTTCGGTCCGATGTATCCTGCCGCGCTAAACTCGCCGTTTGATCTGATAAGAACCTGTGAAATTTTATCGCTATCGGTCACGGTGGTATCCAGCCCCCGCCCGTAAAACAGCGTCGTGTAATACCTATCCGAAGCCGCCGCAAAGAGTGCCTTCGCGATTTTTTTATTATCTTTAACGTCGCCGTCTTCAAAAATTTCCAACTTCTCGTCGTCTTTCATAACCACGACGCCGTGGATGGTGTTGCTATCGGCGACTACGTTCGGTCGCGAGCCGGGGGTTATGAAATAAGCTGCGTTTTTGCTCAGTTTCACGTCCAGCTTGTAGCTGCCGTTCGGATAGAAGGTCAAATTTTTACTTATCGTAAGTTCGCCTAAATCCTGCGTCAAAACGACGCTCTTTTCGCCGCTACTAAGATCTAGCGTCGCGGCAGAGGCCCTATAAGGGGTAGAAAAGGCTTTAGCCTTTAGCGCCGCATCCTCGAAGCGTATCTCAAGCGGCTTGGAATGCGATTTAGGATCGATCAAATTTATCGCATCGCCGTTTTCGTCACGGAATTTAGCATCATTTAGCACATACGAGCTTATGCGACCGAGCCCGTCGATCGTGAAATTTGCTTCTTTGCCAACCACGCGCACTAACGGTGCAGAGATGGAATTCGCGGTATTTAAATTTGCTCCCTGCGCGCTCACGCCATCGGCGGAAGTTTGCGGAGCGGACTTGGCAGCATTTTTTTGAGCGATTTGCGCCGCGGTTGCGTTTGCCTCCATTGCGGCGCGAATTTTTGATAAATAAAAATGATCGTAAGCTACAAAAAATATGAGCGCAGTTGCTATTGCGATAGCAAGGCGCTTTGATTGAGGAAGTTTATCTAGCACTATTTTCTCCTAGTCGTATGACGTAATATCTATTTTTTTTATATGGTATAAACCAAAGCTTAAATTTCTGCGCGCGCGCGTTAAAGCCGCCTTCGCAGATTTTTGAAAATACGCAAAATTTGAAATTTCGCGCGATTATCGGATAATCTATGCCACCGCTAAAGAGCGGATTGCACCTTAAAATTCTAGCGGCCGTAGCGCAAAGAGCGCGAAAAAGACCGTTAAATTTAAACTCATAAAGCGCGTATTCCGAACAGCTCGGATAATAACGGCAACAGCGCGGTAGCAAAGGCGAAATAAATTTTCGATAAAACCCGATTGCGGCTATAAAAAATCTCTTCATTTTACTGCGCCGATCTTTTTAAACGCCCATTTTAAATTTCGCTCAATGTCTTCAAAGCTCATATCTACGATCCGCTTTTTTGCGATTAATATAAAAATTCCGCTAACAATGGCGTCTTTTTGATTATAAAACGCGGCGCGCAAACGCCTTTTAGCGTAATTTCGCGTAACTGAATTGCCTA
>NZ_CALIMQ010000314.1 GCF_938045535.1 uncultured Campylobacter sp.
TGGTAAAATCTTTAGAGAATGCGACTAATTTAGAAGAGTTTAAAGTTCTTGCTAAAAAAGATGAAGTTAGAAAAATTAAAGACTTTTCTTTCTTAAAAAAATTATCTGAGTTGAAATTATTCTATTATACAAATCAAAATCAAACAAAAGAGAAAGTAGATGTAGCTAATTTAGACTTAACGTCAAATAGCAAGTTGGAAGATGTTCGAGTAGGTCAAGGGAATTTAGAAAATTTAAATTTTAAAGGCGTATGTTATGGAAGCAAATTGAGAAGGCAAGGAAGATTTTAGCCATTGCGGCTAGATAATAGAATTTCACGCATCAAATTCTATCCCGCGATACGGCGGAATGGAATTTGAAAGCAGTTCGTAGTGAGTAAATCTAAAATAGAATTTTAATTTAAATCCCAAAGCTTTAGCCGTTATATCCTAAGCGGCGCATATTTGCGCACGCATCCTTGTAGCCGTAATAGCACGAGATGCGGTATAGATCAATGGCGTTGAATTTATTTTGCTCCACGCCTTCACCTTTTTCAAACATAGCTGCGAGCTTCTGGCAAGCAGGGAAGTTTTGAGAGAGCGTGCATGCGGCGTTGTAGGCGTTGGCGGCAGAAGCATAGTCGCGCTTGGAATACATAGAATCCGCAAAATTTAGACACATTGCGCCATTGCCGTTTTTGCACGCATCGCTTTGCACGACGCTGCCTTGTAGGTTCATCGCACGGATACCGTCTTGAACATCGGCGAAGGAATATTTGCCGCTCTTTGGCGCATCGACTGCGCTCTTTGGCGCGTTGCTAACGCAGCCTGCTAAAAATACTCCGGCGGCGATCAAAGCTAGAATTTTTTTCATATTTTGCTCCTTAATTTTTTGAAATTTGGCGACCCAAAATGTAGTAGGTCTCTTTGCCCGCGACCTTTTGCAACTTGAGCTTAAATTTGTCCGACCAAGCGCTGATGATATCCTCAACAGCGGTCTTGCGCTCCTCATTCGTAGCGTCGTTTTTAATCTTAAAATACGGGTTTGAATTCGACATCGCCACGTGCGCACCGTAAATTTTAAGCTTATCATTCAGCCCCACGATGCGATCAAGCTCATTATCCTCAAAATCACACTTAGATAAAATTCCGCGCAGCTGAGCGACCGTCGCGTCGTTTACGCTATATCCTAGCGCTAGCAAAATTCCATCTTCACTCATTCTCATCCTTTCAAAAAAATTTATATGTTCGCTTGTGAAATCAAAACGCCTTCGATTATGCTTTTTATATCGCCGTCTAAAATCGCATCGGTTTGGCTATACGCTTCGCCGCTACGGTTGTCCTTAACCTGCTGATACGGGAAAAGTACGTAGGAGCGGATCTGATGCCCCCAGCCAATCTCGCTTTTAGGCGTATTCTCGTCCTTTTCGCGCTGCTTCATTAGCTCAAGCTCGTAAAGACGCGACTTTAACACCTTCATCGCCGTTTCTTTGTTTTTGTGCTGGCTTCTATCGTTTTGGCAGTTTACTACGATGCCCGTTGGGATGTGCGTGATACGCACAGCACTTTCGGTTTTATTGATATGTTGCCCGCCTGCACCGCTTGCGCGAAACACATCGACGCGGATATCCTTCTCTTCGATATTTATCTCTATATCGTCATTTAACTCAGGACTTACCATCACGCTTGAAAAGCTCGTATGTCTGCGCCCTGCACTATCAAATGGGCTTACGCGCACCAGGCGGTGGATACCGTTTTCGGCTTTCAGATATCCGTAGGCGTTCTCGCCGCGCACGATGAAGCTGACATCCTTAAGACCCGCTTCCTCGCCCTCTTGAAAGTCCAAAACCTCGATCTTAAAGCCCTCTCGCTCGCAAAAGCGCAGATACATGCGGTATAGCATACTCGCCCAGTCGTTGCTCTCCGTACCGCCCGCGCCCGGATGAATGCTGACGATAGCGTTTTTATCGTCATTTTCGCCGCTAAGCATCATAGAAATTTCTAAATTTATGATCTTGTCCTCTAACTCACCCGCCTCGGCAAAAAGCGAGTTTATCGTCTCCTCGTCGTTTTCCGAGTTTGCCAGCTCATATAGAGCTTTTGCGTCGTCTACGGCATTTTTAGCGTTTAGAAATTTATTTAAGATATTTGAAATTTTAGTTTTTTCCTTGCCGATAGCGCCTGCTTTTGCGACGTCCTGCCAGAGATTTTGATCGTTTTCAAGCTCCTCGATCTCTTTTAGGCGCGCTTTAATGTTCTCCGGTTTTACGACGCCTGCAATATTTTCGACTTTAGTATTTAGGGTTTTTAAAAGTTCCGTGTATTCGTAATTATCCAAAATTTAAGACCTTTTTATGCTTTTGGCGTGATTATAACATATTTTGGATTAAGGTTGTTTATAAAATTTTATTTAAGGCGGGCATTATTAAGCATTTATCTATTAGGGATATCAAAACCTGCTTGATATTGCCATGATTAATCAGTTTAAGCTCAGTCGAGAGATCAG
>NZ_CALIMQ010000315.1 GCF_938045535.1 uncultured Campylobacter sp.
CCCTTTTGGTGCGGGTTTTCGCCGTAGCGCGCGTCAAAAACCTTGCTGCCGGCGATAAATTTCATCTCGCCAAAGCCGTCGTTAAAGCGCTCGTTCATGTAGTTTGCGATCATGGAGTCGTAGGCTGCGGTGTGCTCGTAAGCTTTTATCATTAAATTTTGCCTAAATTTCAGCTTCTCGCTCTCGTCCGCGCCGCTTAAATTTTGCAAAACCGCGCCGTAATCAAGCGGGCTAGTAACGACATAGACGCTTGCGAAATTCTTAGCTGCCGAGCGCACCATCGCAGGGCCGCCGATATCGATATTTTCGATGATCTCTGAAAAATCGTCGGTGCGGGCTACGGTCGCTTTAAAAGGATATAAATTTACGCACACGAGATCGATGCCGCCGATGCCGTGCTGCGCGGCTTGGCTTACGTGATTTGCGTCGTTTCGCTTATACAAGATTCCGCCGTGGATCTTTGGATGCAGGGTCTTAACCCGCCCCTCAAACATCTCGGGCGAACCCGAGTATTCGCTAACCTCGAGCACCGCAACACCATTTTCGCGCAAAAGCTTAAACGTGCCGCCCGTGCTTAAAATTTCAAATCCGAGCTGCTCAAGCCCTTTGGCAAACTCTACGACGCCCTCTTTATCGCTGACGCTGATTAACGCTCTCATCTTTTCTCCTTTTAATTTATTCGCATAGTTTTTTAAAAATCAGCTCGCGCGCGTCGTTTGCGTTAAGCTGAAAATACAAAATCGCCTCGCGGCGAGCCTTTTGATACTCGCGCCTCGTCTTTTCATCTGCCGCGCCGAGCTTTGCGCCGTTAAATTTCGCCATGCGCGCCGAAGCCAGCTCTTTTAGCTTCTCATTATCGCGAGAGATGCCGCCGCTATAATTAAACCACTCTTTGCTTTGAAAAATATTAAATAAAATTTGAAAATCTACGAAATTTCCCCTATTGTACTCGGCGCAGACCCCGTTTTTGTGGCTTACGGCGTAGATCGCGCCGTATCTGCGCTCGAAAAAATATAGTTTTATGAGCTTTGCGTTTTTGTCTAAATTTGCGCCGCTACCGCCTAAAATCGCAAGCTTCGCATCGCCTCGCGTTTCGTAAGAGCCTAAAATCGCGCCGTTTTCGTAGAGATTTCCGCCGTAAAAAGCGTATTTCGTATCCCCAAGCTCGCTTGAAAGAACATAGGTTTTATCGCTTGCAGGCGAGTTTTTGCCCGCGCAGCCGAGCAGCGACAGAGCCAAAAACAGAGACGAGATAAAAAATTTCATCGCGAAAAATCCTTTAAATTTTAAAATTTTGCCAAATTTATGAAGCGAAAATCGGCAAAGCGAAATTTGCTAAATTTACCGCATTTACCGCGCGCAAATTTTAAATTTACTTTTCAAATGCCGCCGCTTTGCTCGCGCGGACGTAAATTTTAAAATTTTGCGCCGCTTGCAAAGGCTAAATTTAAAAGCCGCGCGCAAAACGTAAATTTAAACCGCAGCGTAAATTTAGCCGAAAAAATCGGCGCGAATCGGCTAAATTTAAAATTTCACGGCGCAGCTTTTATCGCCAAGCTAGTTGGCGCTTACTTTTGCCGCTTTTAAAATTTTAAATTTACTTGCACATCCTATTTTCCAGCTCATCCATAAGCGCAGCCACGTCATCGCCCACGAGCTCCATTAGCGCCGTTTGTCGCTGCTCACTTAAATTTTACGCGCCGATTTAAATTTTATAAGCCGCAAATTTAAAGCGACGCGAAATCCAAACAGCACTAAATATAATAGATGCTGTTTTTAATATTTTTGCCGTCGAGTTCGTTTTTGCGCCACGAGCTCTCGTCGTTTAGCACGATCCAGCGCTTCTCCTCCTCGCGGTAAAACCAGTCCTTGTCGATCTGATAGTAGATCTGACATCCCGAAATTTCGATGATATTGGCGATATTATTATCATGGTAGTTGTTCTCGTCGAAATCGGTGAATGTGCGCTGCCCCATCTCGGCGTAGAGCTCGTTTAAAATTTGAAGCATCTCGCTTAGGCGCGTATCCATCTTCTCGACCTGAAGCCCAAGCTCGTTAGCCTCTCTGAATAAGATCGGATAGTCGTGCGACGGATAGCCGCTGTTTAGCTTGTCGCTGATAAAGGCGATCTTTTGCTCATCTTCGAAATGGTAGCGCAGAATTTCGCGGCAAATTTTAAGCGACAGGCTGCTTGCGCGATCGACGGCGCCGAAAACGAGCGGATGGATATATTTGTAAAGCTCTTTGTACGGGTTCTCGTCGTTCGGGCGCTCGTTATTTTTCCAAAGCTTCACCACGCGGCTTAGCTCGTCCATCGAAACGTTGGCTTGATCGTTTGTGTTCGTAACCGGCGAAAGCTCGTGGCGCAGCGAAGTATCGACCGACGTGAGATAGCCTAGCGGCCCCATTAAAATTTTATTCGCCCCAAGCGCCATCATCGTAGCCGCCGAAGCGCAGTTTGCCGGCACCAGCGCGATCAGCTCGTCGCAGTGGTTGCGCAGGATAGAGACGATCTTAAGCGATGCGATACCGCTGCCGCCGTCAGATTTGATGTAAAGGTAGAGTTTTTCGAAATGCTTGCCCTTTAGGTGGTCGTTGATACTGATCGCGTCGTTACCGCAGACGCTGCCCGCGCCCGAATTGAAGTAGGTAAGCAGCGGCGCGCCCAGATATTTCTCGATATTCGTGATCACCTCTTGCGTTTGCTTCATCAAGATCGGCGGTTGCTTCGCTGCCTTTTTGGCGCCCTGCTTCTGCGGCTCTTCGTCTTTGGATAAAAATCCCATGTTTTTCCTTTCGTGTTGGTTTGGTTTTAAAATTTTAACTTACAAATATCGCGCAATCTGCCCCGGTGCCACTCAATGCTCTCTTTAACCGTATTGCCTAGAGCCGTATGCGGACTTTGCAAGAATGCCCTACTATTTTTTAGTATTGAGCTCACGTATTCGTAGCGTGAGATCACGTTTGCGCTGGAGCTTTGCGACACCGAAGCCGAAAACGAGTATGAATAAAGCGGCGCGGAGGAAGCGTAGTCGCTAAAGTGCTCTTTTAGATTTACGAATTTGCCCTCCGCAAAGGTCTTGCAAACGCCGCCGCTCGCGGAATACTCGGTGATTCGCAGCTCTTTATTGGGCGTAAAAACGTAGATCGTAAATTTATTTAGAGCTCTTTGCGAAATTTGATCCTTAGCCACGCCGACTCCTCTTTCGTCCGTAAATAGATAGAGATTGGAGCCCTCCTCTTCATATCTTCCTAAG
>NZ_CALIMQ010000316.1 GCF_938045535.1 uncultured Campylobacter sp.
CCGATCGGAGGTTAAATTTTAAAATTTTATCAATCATCAAGGATTAAAATGTTGAAAAATTTGCTTATCTTTACGGCGATTTTTTTGCCCGCGCTGGCGCTTGCGGACGTGGAGCCCGCCGTGCGAAACAGCGAGCTTTACGGCGTGCTGACGCTTATCCCGCCGGTTGCGGCAATCGTGCTTGCTTTCATCACCAAGGACGTGATTTTGTCGCTGTTTTTGGGCGTGCTAAGCGGAACCTTTCTTATCGGTATGGTCGATCAAAATATCGCAGCTTCGGCGCTTTTCGCTTTTACCGATCTGTGCTCCCGCATGGTAAAATCGATGGCTGATACGTGGAATGCGGGCATTTTGCTTCAGGTCATGTGTATCGGCGGGCTCATCGCTCTGGTGACTAAAAGCGGCGGCACGAAGGCGCTTGCGCTCTGGCTTAGCAAGCACGCAGACACTCCCGTTTTGGGTCAAATTTACACCTGGCTGATGGGTATCGTGATATTTTTCGACGATTACGCAAACGCGCTGATCGTGGGCCCTATCATGCGGCCGCTTATGGATAAATTTAAAATTTCGCGCGCGAAATTCGCCTTCATCATCGACGCGACCGCAGCGCCGATTACCGGCATCGCGGTGATCTCCACCTGGGTCGGAGTCGAAATTTCGGCGATCAAAGAGGCCTACTCACAGATCGGCATAGAAAACATAAACGCCTTCACCGTCTTCGTTGAGACGATCCCGTATAGATTTTATAATATTTTCATGATCTTTTTCGTAGTCGCTACTGCCGTGATGAGTAGGGAGTTTGGCTCGATGTATCGCGCAGAGATCGCATCTCGCGGCGGCAAGAGCGGAGCTGCGGATTTTAAGATTAAAAATTTAGAGGATCAAATTTTTGTACCCAAAGAGGGCGTCGCGCTTCGCAAGCTAAACGCGATAATCCCGCTAGGAGCGATGATCGTCCTTTCCGTCATCGGGTTTTATTTTAATGGCTACAGCTCGCTGGAGGGCGAGGCTTTGGAGGCGGTCAAGGCAGCCCCTCTTAGCTTTACCTCGATCCGCACCGCATTTAGCGCAGCGGACGCCTCGGTCGTGCTGTTTCAATCCGCGCTATTTTCGTCGATCATCGCCGTCGTTTTGGGAATCGCGCAAAAAATTTACGGCGTCAAAGAGGCGATCGAGGTCTGGGTCGGCGGCTGGAAAAGCATGCTAAATACCGTCATAATCCTGCTTTTTGCGTGGTCGCTTAGCTCGGTTATCAAAGAGCTAGGCACTTCGCGCTACCTAGTCGAGCTTCTAAGCGACGCTACGCCGCGCTTTGCTCTTGCGATCGTGATCTTCGTGCTTAGCTCGTTTATCTCATTTTCAACGGGCACAAGCTTCGGTACTATGGGCATCGTCACACCTTTAGCCGTGCCTCTTGCTCACGCCGTGGGGCAAAAATACGGACTTAGCGGCGAGGAATTTCACGTTTTTATGTGCGTAAATATCAGCGCGGTGCTTACGGGAGCGATCTTTGGCGATCACTGCTCGCCGATTTCTGATACGACGATCCTTTCTTCGATGGGCGCGGGCTGCGATCACATCGAGCACGTAAGTACGCAGATGACCTATGCGCTGGTCGTTTGCGGCATCAGTATTGTTTGCGGCTACCTGCCTGCGGGCTTTGGGCTTAGCGTGTGGGGATGTCTGATCTTGGGTATCGTGGCTATCATTCTTTTACTGCGCGTGGTGGGTAAAAGAGTGGATGTATGAATTGCGAAAGCTTCGGTAGTTGCGGCAGCTGTACGCTCGGCGAGCCCTATGAGGATCAAATTTCATACAAAAAGCGTCTGATAAGTGATAAGTTCAGAGAATTTTTTGACGGCGAGTTTGAATTTTTTGCCTCACAGCCGCAAAATTACCGTATCAGGGCGGAATTTGGCATCTGGCACGATATTTGGCATAGCGCATTTGATCTTGCCTACACGATGGGCGGCGCACGTAGTAAGAAAATTTTAATTAACGAATGCCCCAAGGTAGCGCTTCCTATCGCAAATTTAATGCCGCGGCTGCTAGAGGCGCTTAGACGGAGCGAAGCTTTAAAAGAAAGGCTCTTCGGCGTCGAGTTTATCTCGTGTGCTAGCGGGATTTTGGCGACTCTGCTTTATCACAAGCGCCTGGGCGAGCGCGAGCAGGGGGCGATTTGCGAGCTGGCGGACAAGCTTGGCATCGGGGTCATGGCTCGCGCGCGCGGACAGAAGCTGCTAAGCGGCGAGCTAAGCCTCACAGACGAGCTTTGCGTGGACGGGCGAGTTTATAAATTTCGCTTCGGAGAAAACGCCTTCATCCAGCCCAACCGCGGCGTGAACGAAAAGATGATCGCCTGGGCGAGAAGCTGCGTGGACTTCGGCAAAGAGGGCACGAGCGAGGTGTGCGCCGCGCAGAATTTCGCCGCAAAGAATTCCGTAGTGGAGAATTATGTCGCGCAAAATCACGGCTGCGAGCAATCTGCTGCGCAAAATTCTGTAGATCGAAATTTCGCTTCTGAAAATTCTACCGAATTGGATGCCGCTTGCCGAAATTCTACTCCATCAAATTCTGCGCAAGCGAGATTTAGCGGCGAAAATTCAGTGAAATTTAACTGTGCCTCCACAGACGAGAGCTCTACGGATAAAAATTCCACTCGCAAGGATTTGGATGCGCAAAATTCCGCCGCGCAAAATTTCATCGAACAGAATTTGATCGCGCAAAATTTAGATTGCGAAAAGCATTGCGTGCAAAATTCAGCCTGCGAAAAACTCATCGCGCAAAATTCGAGCCATGAGCAGTCTGCCCCGCAAAATTCGAGCTGCGAAAAACATGCCGTGCGCCCGGAAAACTCCGCCGCGCGCGATCTGCTGGAGCTGTACTGCGGGCACGGCAACTTCACCATCCCGCTTGCGGCTAAATTTAACCGCGTGCTGGCGAGCGAAATTTCAAAAAGCTCGATTGAGAATGCCCGCATAAACTGCGAGCTCAACGGCGTTTGCAACGCGCAATTCGTCCGCCTTAGCGCGGATGAGCTGATGAGCGCGTTTGCGCGCAGGCGCGAGTTTGAGCGGCTAAAGGGGATCGATATTTTCAGCTACGATTTTTCGCACGTCTTGATCGATCCGCCGCGAGCGGGGCTAGAGCCTAGCGTGATTGATTTTATAAAAAATTTTCAAAATTTATAGTATTTTCAAGAATCATAAATTTTCTTAGGGAACAAATTCAAAGCCTGATTAATTCCTTGAATATTCTTTTAAAATTGTATATTATATAAACAGATTAAAAGAAAATGAGGGGATAAAAATGAAAAAGGTTAGATTTACAATTTCAGATTTTATGAATGAAATTATAAAGAGTGATTCAGAATATTTTAAATTACAGATTGGAAAGATAGGAAATATAATATTTAACTATTATATAGATAAGAATTTGAATAAAGTTGAGTTAGAAGACTCATCAGGAGAGGTTATACAATTTAACTTAAATAAAAGTAATGAAGAAATTTATCTTGATACTTTAATAAGAAATAAAATAGAAATAGAAGCAGAATATTGGAGAAATATATTCTTTAGCTACATAAATAATTTAAGATATAAAAGGGAAGAAATATTGTTTGCAAAGATTTTTAAAAA
>NZ_CALIMQ010000317.1 GCF_938045535.1 uncultured Campylobacter sp.
ATGCGAGCTATTTATCTTCCACAGTATACGCTCGGTCGCTGCGATCTGATATGGGCGCATGATTAGCAGCGTATCGCTAGCGTCAAATACGCAGTATTTTGTCAGTATGCTTAAAAGCGTATTTTTTGCTAGAAAAGTCGCAGTAAAGTCCTTTATGTCCTTGATAGGATAATTTTTAGAATCTGCCCAGTTGATAGTAAAATCGAAGCTAGTTTTATCGCGCTTTGTAGTATTTGCAAAGTAGCGCGTATCCGTGCCGTTTGAAATAACAAAAATTTGCAGGTATTTAAAGAGTGAATTTGACGCGTTAAAGCTCTCTTTGGCATAGCGGTGGATTTGATTGAACGCTTCTCTTATCGCCACGCCGCGCTTTTTTAGTTCGATTTGCACGAGCGGCAAGCCATTAATCAAAATCGTAACGTCGTATCTATTTGTGTGCGCGCCCGTCTGCTCGAATTGATTAACGACTTGCACGCTATTTCGTGCGATATTTTTCTTATCGAGAAGGTAGATATTTTGTATATGTCCGTCATCAAAAACAAAATCATAAATGTGATTATCTTGGATTTTGCGAGTTTTTTCATTTACGCCGTCGTTTGGCGCATCCAGATATTCGCTAAGCAGCTTAGCCCACTCAGAAGGCGTAAATTTAACCTCGTTTAGGCTTTCTAGTCGCTGTTTTAAATTTTCCAGTAGCTTTTCCGGCGAGTTTATGTCTTTTGCGTATTCGTAGCCTTGCGCGACTAGATCGCTTATCAGCTCGCGCTCCATATCCGCTTCGCTTTGGTAGGTCGAGGGCTGGATGATTTTTTCATATTCGTCCAGGACTATAAAATTTTTACTCTCGGCTATCGGCTTGATTTCGGTCATTTTGTTTCCTTTTTAGGCTGATTTTTCTTTAAAATTTAAGAGCAAATCCCTGTAATACTCATATTGCTTACGTCTTAGCTCTATCTCTCGCGGCAGACCGTCGCTTATGGAGTTCACGAGCGTGTCGAATTTATCAAGGACTTCGACGATTTTGCGCTGGGTTGATAATGGAGGAACGGGGATTTTGTATTCCAAAATAGCATTCTTATTTCCTCGTGGCATCTTTGCGCCTTTTGCATGTTTCATATTGTAATCAATGAAAACCAAGATATTATAGGTAAGTTTGGCATTCAAAAATATGGGGAAGACGAACCAATTAGTACAGTAGGAATGTCAAAATCAAAGAAATTTCAAGATTTACTTAAGGAGTGATTTCGATGTTTTACAATGATGAAGAAAAGAATAAGATTGCTTGGCAAGAATATACTAGTTATAAAATCGGTGACAAGTCAAAGAAAGTGCCCAGCAAAAGAGAAGTGGCATTCAGGAATTGCAGGATAATAAGTAAGGCTTTGTTTTTACCAGCCTCACACCGGATAACTCCCGCCCGTTTAAGGCGGGTTTTTATATGAACTGTCTTCTAGGTTTTCATATTGG
>NZ_CALIMQ010000318.1 GCF_938045535.1 uncultured Campylobacter sp.
TAAGCCCCGTTAGCAAGCTCGCATGCCCCGGCAAAATACCCATTTCGCCAGTAATGCCGGGGAGCTGGACGGATTTGACCTCACCCGAAAAGACCATCCCTTCGGGCGTAACGATATCTAAAAGCAAAAATTCTTTCATCTTAAAATTCCTATGCTTTCATCTTTTCAGCTTTTGCTACTACCTCGTCGATATTTCCTACCATGTAAAAGGCATTTTCTGGCAGATCGTCGTATTTGCCCTCTAAAATTCCTTTAAATCCCGCGATAGTCTCCTCTAGCGAGATATATTTGCCCGGACTTCCGGTAAATACCTCGGCTACGAAAAATGGCTGAGATAGATAGCGTTCGATCTTTCTAGCGCGCTCGACTACGAGCTTATCCTCTTCGCTAAGTTCGTCCATACCCAAAATCGCGATAATGTCTTGCAAATCTTTATATTTCTGAAGCACCGCTTGGACGCCGCGAGCGACCTTGTAATGCTCCTCGCCGATGATTTGTGGATCAAGCATTCTTGAGGTCGAATCAAGCGGATCGACGGCAGGATAAATTCCTTTTTCGGCGATCGCTCTGTTTAAAACGGTCGTCGCATCAAGGTGCGCAAAAACGGTCGCAGGCGCAGGGTCGGTAAGGTCGTCCGCGGGCACGTAAACGGCCTGAACGGAGGTAATGGAGCCCTTTTTGGTCGAAGTGATACGCTCTTGCAGTTTACCCATTTCGCTAGCAAGCGTAGGCTGATAACCGACCGCGGACGGAATTCGCCCCAAAAGCGCGGACATCTCCGAGCCCGATTGCGAAAAACGGAAGATATTGTCGATAAACATCAAAACGTCAAGCCCTAGCTCGTCGCGGAAATACTCAGCCATCGTAAGACCGGTTAGCGCGATACGATTTCTCGCCCCCGGCGGCTCGTTCATCTGGCCGTAGGTCAAGGCGACTTTATCCAAAACGCCCGATTCTTTCATCTCATTATAAAGGTCGTTTCCCTCTCTCGTTCGCTCGCCGACGCCCGCAAATACGGAGTAACCGCTGTGTTTGAAAGCGACGTTGTGGATCAGTTCCATGATGATGACAGTCTTACCGACGCCAGCACCGCCGAATAGTCCTACCTTACCGCCCTTTGCATAAGGAGCTAGCAGATCGACTACCTTAATGCCGGTTTCAAAAATTTCGCTCTTCGTGCTTTGATTTTCAAAGCTAGGCGGATCTCTGTGGATCGACCAGCGGGTTTCAAATTTCTCATCCTCGCCCTCGTCGATCAGATCGCCCGTGACGTTAAAAATTCTACCCAAGACCTTCTCGCCCACCGGCACCGTAATAGGCGTGCCCAAAGCGACGGCCTCAAGTCCTCGCCTCAGTCCGTCGCTCATATCCATAGCGATCGTGCGAACGCGATTGTCTCCAAGGTGCGCGGCTACTTCCAAAATAAGCCTTCTTTGGCTACCTTCTACTTCAAATTTTACCTCGACGGCTTCATTGATCTTCGGCAAGTAGTCCTTAAAATCGACGTCGACTACCGGACCCATTACCTGAGAGATTATTCCTTTCATCCGTTTTCCTTTCATTTCATTGATTCGACGCCGCTTATGATCTCGATAAGCTCGGTCGTGATAGAGCCTTGTCTGGCTTTGTTATATGCTAAATTTAACTGCGATACGCGTTCTTTGGCGTTATTTGTCGCATTCTCCATCGCATTCATTCTCGAGCAATGCTCCGCCGCCAAAGAGTCAATAAGCGCGTAATACATGCTGTAGCTAAGATAGCTCTGGATTAAATTTAGCATCAATGTTTCTTCATCCTCAGGACTTTCAACCTCTACTTCCAATGTAGATGTTTTTAAAGCATCCTCACTAATTGCAGGCTCACCGATCGGCACCAACGTATTTACCCGCATCTCTTGAGTAATCATATTCAAATAGCCATTGTGGACGAGTATGACTTCATCGGTTTTGCCTTCGTTAAAGTCCTTAACTGCGGCTTGGACGATTTCGTTAGCTTTCTCAGACGATGGAGATGAGCTGACGCCGATATATCGCTCCAAAAGCTCAACGCCTTGAAAATCAAAATACTCTATCCCCTTTTTGCCGACAGCACGAAGGCGAACCTTGATCTTTTTAGCCTTAAGCTCCTCGATCAAAGCTTTGATCTTTTTGATGGTATTGATATTAAAACCGCCGCAAAGCCCTTTATCTGCGGTGATAAACAGCAGATCAACCACCTTTACCTCTCGAGTGGTATCGAAAATTCTAAGTTTTTCGTCGTTGCCTGAATTATTGCCTACGTAATTTTTAACTCGCGCAGAAATTTCACCCAAGACCTCGTTAATCTTCACCGCATAAGCACGCGAGCGCATCGCCGCCTCTTTAGTGTTTTTAAGCTTGACGTTGGAGACCAGCTTCATAGCTTTGGTGGTCTTCTCCGTATTTCTGACGCTTTTGATTTGAAGTTTTATATCCTTTAAATTTGCCATAATTTAGCCTTCTTAAGCGGCAAAGGTCGCTTTAAAGTCATTTAGAGCCTTGATTAAATTTTCTTCCAAATCCTTCTCGATGGTCTTTTTGCTTCTTATCTCTTCAAAAATTTCAGGGTATTTCGCCTCGATATACGGATAGAGCTCAGCTTCGAATTTACCAATCGAACTCGTAGGCACATCGTCCAAAAATCCGCGGCTTCCCGCAAAGATGATGACCACTTGATTTTCGACCGGAAGCGGCGAATAAGGAGGTTGCTTTAAAATTTCGACCATCCTTTGTCCACGATCCAGCTGCTTGCGGCTACTCTCGTCCAGATCACTCGCAAACTGCGCAAACGCCTGAAGTTCGCGGTACTGGGCAAGATCTAGGCGCAAGGTTCCCGAGACCTTTTTGATCGCTTTAATCTGCGCGGAACCGCCGACGCGGCTAACTGAAAGACCCACGTTGATCGCAGGACGAATTCCTGAGTTAAATAGACCAGATTCTAGGAAAATTTGACCATCAGTGATAGAGATTACATTTGTAGGGATATATGCCGAAACGTCGCCTGCTTGTGTCTCGATAATAGGAAGCGCCGTTAGGCTGCCTGCACCGAGTGCATCGCTTAGTTTGCTAGCGCGCTCAAGCAGGCGGGAGTGCAGGTAAAATACATCGCCAGGATACGCCTCGCGTCCCGGCGGACGGCGCAAGATAAGCGACATCTCGCGATATGCGACCGCATGCTTGCTAAGATCATCGTAGATGATAAGCGCGTGGCGGGAGTTATCTCTGAAATACTCACCCATCGTGCAGCCTGAATACGGAGCCAAATACTGAAGCGCAGCCGCCTCGCTAGCACCTGCCGCAACTACGATCGTATAATCCATCGCACCGTATTCTTCAAGCTTTTTAACGACTTGCGCGACGGTAGATTGCTTCTGGCCGATTGCTACGTATATGCAGATGACATCCTGTCCCTTTTGATTAATGATGGTATCAACAGCAACGGTGGTTTTTCCTGTTTGGCGGTCGCCGATGATGAGCTCGCGCTGTCCGCGACCGATCGGCACTAGCGCGTCTATCGCTTTAAGGCCGGTTTGAAGTGGCTCATGGACGGATTTACGAGCCATGATGCCTTTGGCCTTTTCTTCGACAAATCTAGTATCGCTAGTTTCTATCGCGCCCTTGCCGTCGATCGGCTCGCCTAGGGCATTTACTACGCGACCTATTAGAGCATCACCTACTGGAACGCGCAAAAGCTTACCCAGTCTTTTAACGCTACTACCTTCGTTAATACCGCTAGTATCGCCTAAAATAACGATGCCGACACTGCTCTCCTCTAAATTTAACGCGATACCACGAGCTCCGTTTTCGAATTCGACCATCTCGTTAGCCATTACGTTTTTTAAGCCGTAAACATTAGCAACACCGTCTGCGACCGAAACGACCTTGCCGGTTTCTTCGATATCAACGCTAAGATCGAAATTTTCGATTCGCTCTTTGATTATGCTGCTGATTTCGTCTGCCTTAATTTTCGCACCCACGCTTTACTCCTTTAAATTGCTTTTAAAATATATTCGCTCATTTTTCCTCCTGCTTCTCTAAGATTTATCCTTATTCAAT
>NZ_CALIMQ010000319.1 GCF_938045535.1 uncultured Campylobacter sp.
GTTTTATACCTCCGTTCGGAGGTGGTGGCATGCCGCCAGGAGGCGGAGGAGGAGGCGGCATCATGCCGCCGTGCCTACCATATCCTCGCGGAGGAGGAGGCGGCGGTAAAGTACCGGTCTCTGTGATCGTGATGCCGTTTCCGTAATTTTCCACGCGCCTATAAGTAGAGCCTCCATAAACCGTGCGGGTGCGGGTCTTTTCGACCACGACTATGTCGCGATCAGGCTGCACCGGCTGCTGCACGTTAGCTCTAGGCGATATTTCAAAGCTCTTCTGCAGTTTGGCGGTATCGTAACTTGCAAAGCCGTTGATGCCCTTTAGCTCATCTGCACTTGAAATTTCGCGCTTTTGGCGGTATTGCATAAGCATATCCGCCCTACCCGCATCAAGTCCACCGATCGTCATCAGCTCATAGCGACTAGCTTCGTTTATGTTGATTTTCGCCGCGGCGAGGCTCACTAAAAGAGCCAAAATCACTAAATTTTTCATGTGCGCTCCTTTGTTGGAAGTTACCAAATTCTAAACCCTCACGATAAATCTTTGATTAACACGCAAGCAAAATTTTGCTACAATTGCCTATCTTATTTCAAAAGGATCAACCGATGAACGGAATTTTGCTCCTATGCGACGAGCCTGCCGCCTACCAATCCGAGCTAAAAAAACTAGATAAAATTTTATCCATGAGCTTTCACAACGTTTTGCAACTTTGCATCGCTGGCGACAATGCCCTTTTTAGCAGAAGCGAGCTTGAAAAAGCGCTCGCAAACGGGCAGGATGAGCGCGTGCGAAAGGCGGCGATAGAGCGCTTTGCGCAGATTTTAGAGCAGTGCAACTTCGTACTGGTTCACGGCGTAGCGGGAGCCGATCTGCGCGAGCTAAATTTACAAATCGCCAAGGATCTAAATATTCCCGTTTGCGGATTTTATCCTAACGAAATCGCCGCGCGCATCGGCACGCACTCGATCGCTGCAGCAAAAGCGGTAAGCTTTGCCAGCATATATGAGGATAAAATTTCATTTTCTGCGCTAAGACCTGCACAAGATGGCGCAAATTCTAAAAAATCGGAGCTTTGCGGCA
>NZ_CALIMQ010000320.1 GCF_938045535.1 uncultured Campylobacter sp.
TCCAACTCCAATAATCATACTCATAAAAGGTGTATCAACTAAAGGTTTAATATTCGGAAACATTTTTTCAAACCCGATAAGTGAAACGGACACGACAATAGTAGCATATATACTCAGTCCACCAAATTCTGCACCTATTAGCAAGAACGCCAAGATAAATAAAATAATATTTATTCCAAGTTGGAATACCCCTACAGATATTTCCGGAAAAAATTTTGAAAGTGCTATTGAAAGTCCAGCTGTTCCTCCGATTGTCAAATTATATGGCACCATAAAAAAATAAACACCCGCAGAAACTACAATAGATGCTAATGTCGTAATCACAACTTTTTTTAACGTATTAGAATTCATATTCTCCCCTCCTATAACTTACCGTACAAGTATAACAAAACTTTTTAAAATTTACAACAACTAAATTACATAAGTATTGATTTTTTTATAAAAAAAGTTTACAATTACTTTATACTATATTTTTACATTGTGAATTAAAATTTTTAATGTAATATATGGTAATAAAAAATTTTACAAATTTTATTGTAAATTATCAAAATATTATCGGAGGCTTATATGATTAAACAAATTGAATTAAATTTAGAAACAATTGAATCCATGTTGTATTTATGGACTGCTTTGGCAGAAAAAGAAAAAGTTGCCGAAAGCTTTTTTGTTGATGTAGCTAAACAATATCCACTACAAGCTATAAAGACTAAAGATTTTAATGAAGAATCAGTAAGAAGAGTTTTATCTGCTATCCAAAATAGAGAATTACTTTCTGCTGCAACTAAGGAAGAAAAAAGATTTTGGAATAACAATATGTGGATGATGGAAGATCTTGAACTTCCAAAACTTATGGCAAAACCTATAAAAGTTTTGAATGTAAACCATCTTATTGACGAATTGAATAAAGAATTTCCAAATAACAATAAAGAAATTTTTATAAAAATTTTAAACGAAGATATCGATGTATGGCGCCCGGTAAAGGCTGTTCAAATCGCGCAATATATTTTTAAAATTACCGATACGACGAATTTTGAATCCGAACTGGATGAAATTTTAGAATTCAAATACGGCGATATTGTAAAATGCAGAGAAAAAGGCGGCGATTTATATGCTTTTGAGCTATTATGAAAAAACCCGCCTTATAAATAGCAACGCGCTTATCATATGGCTTGATTTAATCCCATTTTTCGCTATAATGAGCGTCAAATTTCACTCACGGGGATAGCGATGAGCCTTGTTTCTTACGAATTAAAAAAGCAAAAACTAGATGGAGCACGCAATGTGGCGCTTTGGAAGGCGCGCGGCGGTGTAGCAGTGGTAGTACTGGCGCTGTTTATTGCTATGCGCAAGGATTTCGGAGATTTCTCGTTCCTGTTTTTATTGGTACTGCTAGCTCTTGCTTATCCTGCTTACAAATACCTAGCCGTGCGTATTTCGCGTAAATTTGAAGCGCTCAGTGAAGAGGCTTTTAAAAACGAATTTTTGCTTTGGATCGCAAAGGAGCTGCGCCTTACCTTTCAGCCTTTCGGCGCGTTTTTACTCGATGAAATTTACAAAAATCCGCTCCGTAAAGAGGCAAATCTATGCACTTGCAAGCACGCTATAGTGGGCAAGACGCCCGAATTTGGCATAAAAATCGGCGACATCTGCCTAAGTCGCGATTTCGATAAAAACAGAGAAAATCGGGTATTTGAGCTGGATAAAATTCTGCATCTCAAAAAAAAGGATGATACGGCGATTTTCGACGGGCTTTTTGCAAAATTCGATTTTAGCGAGACTTTCGATAGCAAAATTTTAGTCGTACCGCGCGGAGAGTTTATCTTCGGCGCGTCGGATCTTAAGCTGCTTAAAGACAGCCCGCATCTAAGCGCGTCGTTTGACGTATATCTCAACAATCCCGCTGCTGCCGCATTTTTGCAAAACAAAAAAATTTTAGAAAACATGCAGACGATCACCGTAAATTTGTTCGGCAAAACTGAGCTTTATCTGGGTGAAAACAGCCTCGTAATCGGCGTTGAAAATAGCGAAATTTTCAAATCCGCGCCGAGCTCGCAAAGCGCAAAACTGCTCGAAAGCCTAAATAAAATGATCGAGATCGCTAAAATTTTTGCCTATCTCAAAAAGCTCGGGCAGGTGGAATAGAAACATTTCGATTTAAAATTTAAAGCTCAAAGCGCGATCGCGGCGAGCAGAATAAAATTTGCAATAACGGTGCGATAACGGACAAATTTAAAGAGGAGGGGCTGCATTATGGATATAAACGAAATACAAGCTCAAACTCG
>NZ_CALIMQ010000321.1 GCF_938045535.1 uncultured Campylobacter sp.
GTTGCATTTAGACGCGCAATGAAAAAAGTTATCCAAGGCGCTCAAAAATCAGGTGCTAAAGGTATCAAAATTTCAGTTGCTGGACGTCTTGGCGGTGCGGAAATCGCTAGAACAGAGTGGTACTTAGAGGGTCGCGTTCCGCTTCATACTCTAAGAGCTAAGATCGATTATGGCGTTGCTGAAGCGCATACGACTTATGGAAACATAGGTATAAAAGTGTGGATATTTAAAGGTGAGGTTCTTCAAAAAGGCGTTCAACCTGAAAAGAACGAAGAAGAAAAAGCCGATAAAAAACCGCGCAGAGCAAGAAGAGGTAAATAATCATGTTGATGCCAAAACGAACTAAATTTCGCAAACAGATGAAAGGCAGAAACCGCGGTAAAGCTACTCGCGGCGCTGATCTTGCTATGGGCGAGATCGGAATAAAAGCCGTAGAAGCGGGCCGCGTAAATTCGCGCCAGATCGAAGCGGCTCGTGTCGCGATGACGCGCTTCGTGAATCGTCAAGCTAAAATTTGGATTAAGGTATTCCCAGACAAACCGCTTACCAAAAAACCTCTACAAACTCGTATGGGTAAGGGTAAGAGCGGCGTAGAAGAGTGGGTAATGAATATAAAACCGGGCAGAATCATTTTCGAGATGACCGGCGTTAGCGAAGAGGTTGCTAAAGAGGCGCTTATGCTTTCGATTCATAAACTACCTTTTAAAACGAAAATCGTAAGTAGGGAAAGCGAAAATGAAATATACTGATTTGAAAGATAAAGATTTGGCTGAGCTAAATTCTATGTTGAAACAAAGTAAGTTGCTTTTATTTACGGCTAGACAAAAGCTAAAAACTATGCAGTTAAGCAACCCTAATGAGATTAGTGCTGTTCGCAAAGAGATAGCTCAAGATATCGCTAGAATCAACACTGCTATTAAAGCGAAATAAGGATAGGTTATGGCATTTAAAAGAGAAATTCAAGGCGTAGTCGTAAAGAAGGCGGGCGATAAAACAGCTACCGTTTTGGTAGAGCGAAGGGTTATGCACCCTAGATATAGAAAGATCGTAAAAAGGTTTAAAAAATATCTGATCCACGATGAAAACAACGTCGTAAAGATCGGCGATACCATATCTGCGATCGAGTGCAGACCGCTAAGCGCTAGAAAATCGTTTCGCTTAAAAGCGGTTTTGAAAACAGGAGTTGAATAATGATACAGAGTTTTACCAGACTTGCGGTAGCTGATAATAGCGGCGCAAAAGAACTTATGTGTATTAAAGTTTTGGGCGGTAGCAAAAGAAGATACGCTACAATCGGCGATATCATCGTTTGCTCTGTAAAAAAAGCGCTCCCTAACGGCAAGATTAAGCGCGGTCAAGTAGTAAAAGCCGTAGTTGTTCGTACGACTA
This sequence comes from uncultured Campylobacter sp., assembly GCF_938045535.1. GTDB lineage: Bacteria > Campylobacterota > Campylobacteria > Campylobacterales > Campylobacteraceae > Campylobacter_B. The sequence goes on from NZ_CALIMQ010000321.1 coordinate 1,390, forward strand.
AAGAGTTGCACAGAGGCAACGGCTCACTAATTAGATTCGATGAGAACGCAGCCGTTATTTTGGATTCAAAAAAAGAGCCGATCGGTACCCGTATTTTCGGTCCTATCGGTAGAGAGGTCAGATACGGCGGTTTTATGAAGATCGTTTCGCTGGCTCCGGAGGTTTTATAATGGCAGTAAAATTTAAGATTAAAAAGGGCGATCAAGTAAAGATCATCGCAGGTGACGATAAGGGCAAAACAGGCACCGTTAAGGCAGTGTTCCCTAAAAAAGCTCAAGTTATCGTTGAGGGTTGTAAAATGGCTAAAAAGGCTATCAAACCAACCGAGCAAAATCCGCAAGGCGGCTTTACAAGCAAAGAGATGCCTATGGATATTTCAAACGTTGCGTTGGTAGAGGGTTGATTATGAGCAGGCTAAAAGATAAATACGCTAATTCCATCAGAGCTGCTTTGCAGAAAGAATTTGATATAAAAAATCCTATGCTTATCCCGGCGCTTGAAAAGATCGTTATCAGCGTAGGAACGGGCGAATCGAGCAAAGATCAAAAAGTGCTTCAAAATATGGCCGATACTATCTCGCTGATCGCAGGCCAAAAAGCGCTTATCGTCAATGCAAAAAAATCGGTTGCCGGCTTTAAAGTGCGCGAAGGTTTTCCGGTAGGTATAATGGTTACGTTACGAAAGGAGCAGATGTTTGCCTTCCTAGACAAACTGATCTCTATCGCGCTTCCTAGAGTTAAGGATTTCCGAGGACTACCTAGAACGGGCTTTGACGGACGCGGCAATTATAACTTCGGTTTGCAAGAGCAGCTGATGTTCCCTGAGGTCGAATACGATCAAATTTTAAGAACTCACGGTATGAATATAACCGTCGTAACGACTACAAATAACGATAAAGAGGCATTTAAATTGCTAGAGCTATTCGGCATGCCTTTTGCAAAAGGAAAATGATATGGCAAAAAAATCAATGGTAGCCAAGGCGAAACGCCCCGCTAAATTTAGCACTCGCGCATATACCAGATGTCAAATTTGCGGTCGTCCGCACTCCGTTTATAAGGATTTTGGAATTTGTCGCGTTTGCCTTCGCAAGATGGCAAACGAGGGCTTGATCCCAGGTCTAAAAAAAGCAAGCTGGTAAGGAGAAGAGATGATTAACGATCTTATTTCAGATGGACTAACTCGCATCAGAAATGCTGCGATGCGAAGGCTAGATACTACTAAGCTTTTTCACTCAAATGTAGTCGAGGCTATGCTGAAAATTTTAGCTGAGAAGGGCTATATCGAGAGCTACAACGTAGTAGAGGAAAACAATAAAAAGATCATCAACGTGGTGCTTAAATACGACGAAAAGGGCAGGAGCGTGATAAACGAAGTTAAAAGAATTTCGACTCCGGGTCGCCGCGTGTATCAAGGCAAAGACGAGATCAAGCGCTTCAAGAACGGCTACGGAACCGTAGTCGTTAGCACAAGCAAAGGCGTTATGAGCGGTATCGACGCACACAAAGCCGGCGTCGGCGGCGAAGTGCTTTGCACGATCTGGTAAGAAGTTTCTACTTTTTATGGCATTGTGGTATCCATTCGTAAAAGTAGACATACCCTAGACAAATAAAAAGGAAAATTATGTCAAGAATTGGTAAAAAACCGATCTCTATTCCAAACGGCTTAGAGGTCAAAATCGACGGCTCGTCGTTAAAATTTAAAAAATCGAATAACGAAAAAGAGCTTGATTTAAAAGGTCATGTCGATGTAAAAATCGAAGACGGAAAGATAGAATTCTCACCTAAGGGCGAGGATAGACAGAGCAGGGCGTATTGGGGAACATATCGCGCTTTAGCCAACAATATCGTCCTTGGTCTTACCGAGGGCTTTTCAAAACAGCTTGAAATCAACGGCGTCGGCTATAGAGCCGCGATGAAGGGCAAGGTACTTGAGCTAAGTTTAGGCTTTTCGCATCCGATAAATTTTGAATCTCCAAAGGGGATTGAAATTTCCGTAGATAAAAACGTCGTAACTATCAAGGGCGACGATAAGCAGCAAGTAGGCCAAGTGGCAGCCGAGATCAGAGGATTCAGACCGCCTGAGCCATATAAAGGCAAGGGTATTAAGTATCTTGAAGAGCGCATTATCCGCAAAGCCGGAAAAACAGCTAAGAAATAAGGGTTGAGAAATGACACAGAACGTATTAAAAAGAAAGATCTCTTTACGAATCAAGAGAAAAAGAAGAATTCGCGCTAAAATTTCAGGCGTCGCATCTTGCCCTAGAATTTCTATTTTCAAATCCAATAGAACCGTCTACGCTCAGGCTATCGACGATGTAGCGAGCGTTACTTTGTGCGCCAGTAGCGGTAAGGTTTTAAATTTAAAGGCAAATAAAGAGGGCGCGGCTAGCCTAGCTAAAGATTTGGCTTCCAAGCTAAAGGATAAAGGCATCTGCGAGGCGCTTTTCGATCGCAACGGCTATTTGTATCACGGCGTAATCGCAAGCTTTGCCGAGTCGCTACGCCAAAACGGCATCAAACTATAACCCAAAGGAATGATTGTGGAAAAGTATAATAGAGAAGAATTCGAAGAGGTAATCGTCAATATCGGTAGGGTTACGAAGGTCGTTAAGGGCGGTAGAAGGTTCAGATTTACCGCGCTCGTAGTGGTAGGCAATAGAAACGGTCTGGTGGGCTTTGGCTTCGGTAAATCCAAAGAGGTGCCAGACGCGATTAAAAAGGCGGTAGACGATGCGTTTAAAAATATCATCAAGGTAAATTTAAACGGCTCTACCATCACTCACGATGTTGAAGTAAAATACAATGCGAGTAAAATTTTATTAAAGCCGGCGAGCGAAGGTACCGGCGTTATCGCAGGCGGCTCCGTGCGCCCGGTTTTAGAGCTTGCAGGCATTAGGGATATCCTAACCAAGTCGCTAGGCTCTAACAACGCATCCAACGTCGTAAGGGCTACTATGAAAGCTCTTAGTATCTTAAAACACTAGAAGGATAAAAGATGGGATTAGAAAATCTTAAAAAAGCCCCTGGCTCGACTCACGCCACCAAGCGCTTGGGTCGCGGTCAAGGAAGCGGCCTAGGTAAAACTGCCGGTCGCGGCGGCAAGGGTCAGACCGCACGCACCGGCTCTCATGAAAAAAGAGGCTTCGAGGGCGGTCAACAGCCGATTCAGCGAAGGCTTCCGAAGGTAGGTTTTACTTCTAAATTCGAAAAACCCTACGTGATTAACGTCGATAAAATCGAAGCTATCAAAGATCTTAGCGAGATCACGGTCGAGAGTATCAAGTCGGTTCATAAAATTTCAAATTCCGTTAAAAAGATCAAGCTGATCGGCGTAGGCACAAAAGCGCTCGCGAGCAAGATCAAAGACGAGAACGTAAAATTTAGCGGACAAAAATAATGAATAAATCGCTACGCAACAAAATTCTCATTACTTTGGGCTTTCTTTTTGCCTATAGGTTGCTAGCTTACGTGCCGGTTCCGGGAGTGGACGTTGAGGTTATAAAGCAATTTTTTCAAAGCAATAGCAACAACGCTTTTGGAATGTTTAATATGTTTAGCGGTAACGCGGCGGAGCGATTCAGCGTTATCTCGCTAGGCATTATGCCTTATATTACCGCTTCGATCATTATGGAGCTGCTCGCCGCGACCTTCCCAAATTTAGGCAAGCTCAAAAAAGAGCGCGACGGTATGCAGAAATATATGCAGATCATCCGATACGCCACCATCGCAATCGCTATGGTTCAATCCATCGGCGTTAGCATCGGTTTACAGGGCATCCACGGACAGACCGGAGCGCCTGCGATAATGGCGGAGAATACCAACGAGTTTGTTTTCATCTCGTGCATTTCGATGCTGGCAGGCACCATGCTTTTGATGTGGATCGGCGAGCAGATTACGCAGCGCGGCGTCGGTAACGGCACCAGCCTTATCATCTTTGCGGGTATCGTTAGCGCCATCCCTAGAGCGATCGGAAGTACCGTAAATTTAGTAAATACCGGCGAGATGAATTTCTTGATTCTTGCCCTTATCATAGCTATTGTTTTGATCACTATCGGCGTGATTATCTATATAGAGCTGGGCGAGCGCAGGATTCCCGTTTCGTTTTCGCGCAAGGTATTGATGGCGAATCAAAACAAGCGCATTATGAACTATGTGCCGATCAAGCTAAATTTAAGCGGCGTCATTCCGCCGATTTTTGCAAGCGCAATTTTGATGTTTCCGACCACTATTTTGCAGGCAAGCACCAATCCGATCATCCAAAAGATCCACGATTTCTTAAGCCCGAGCAACTACTTTTTCAACTTCTTAACTTTTGTTTTGGTCGTGTTTTTTGCGTATTTTTATGCATCGATCGCGTTCAATTCAAAAGATATAAGCGAAAATTTAAAGAAGCAGGGTGGATTTATCCCGGGTATTCGTCCGGGCGAGGGAACGGCGAGCTTTTTAAACGAAGTTGCCAGCCGCCTTACGTTTTGGGGCTCGATCTATCTCGGTCTCGTAACCGTCATCCCGTGGCTGCTCGTTAAATTTATGGGCGTGCCGTTTTATTTCGGCGGCACCAGCGTGCTGATCGTCGTCTCCGTCGCACTCGATACGATGAGGCGCATCGAAGCGCAGATCTATATGAACAAATATCAGACCCTAAGCGCGGTCGGATTATAAATGGCGATTTTACTTAAAACGAAAAAAGATTTAGAGGGGCTGCGCGCAGCGAACAAGATCGTCGCGCAAGCCCTTGATTATGCAGCCTCATTCATAAAGCCGGGTCTTAGCCTACTCGAAGTCGATAAAAAGATCGACGATTTCATCACCTCAAAGGGTGCGTATCCCGCTTTTAAGGGGCTATACGGCTTTCCAAATGCCGCCTGCCTCTCGCTAAACGAGGTCATCATCCACGGCATCCCCGACGGAACGATCCTGCAAGAGGGCGATATCTTAGGCGTTGATCTAGGCTCGAAGCTAAACGGATATTTCGGCGATAGCGCGCGCACCCTGCCCGTCGGTAAAATTTCAAAAGCCGACGAGGAGCTTATCGCATGCAGCAAGGACACGCTGGAGTTTGCCATCAAAACGATCAGGGTAGGGATGCACTTCAAAGAGCTAAGCTTCGAGATCGAGAAATTTATCCGTGCACGCGGCTTCGTGCCGCTGTATGGCTTCTGCGGTCACGGCATCGGCAAGCACCCGCACGAAGAGCCTGAGATCCCAAACTATCTAGAGGGCAACAATCCAAAATCGGGCCCCAAAATCAAAAACGGCATGGTTTTTTGCATCGAGCCGATGATCTGCCAAAAGGACGGCACGCCGGTCATCGCCGAGGATAAATGGAGCACGAGAAGCAAGGATGGGCTCCGCACTAGCCACTATGAGCACTGCATGGCGGTTTTCGACGGTAAGGTAGAAGTCCTAAGCGTCGCGTAGATTTCGCACAAAAGGCGACTTGGACTAGTTAAAATTTTACACTTTTGCCAAGGCGAAATTCCGCCCGCGATTAGATTTCGACAATTTTACATCGCTCGCGTCTTGGAATTTTACCTCAGCCGCTTCATGCATAAATTTTTGTCTGAAGACCTTTCAAAGCTTATCGCGACGGTTTGCGGTCTAGCCGCAAAATTTTAAAAAATATCGCGTCGTAGTCGCTTCATCTGCTCTAGCCTCGTAGCCGGCTTTATGAGGTATGCAAGCATTGTAAAACGCGCCATTTGCCGCGCATCTTATTAAAATTTTTGCCCGAGCGTTTTGACCGCGGCAATATTGCTTCGAAATTTCAATTAGCTAAATTTTTTGAAATTACGTTTTAATAATTTTATCCCGGAGCTTCTGTCTCATAACCTCACTCATAAATCCGCTTTACATAGAATTTCGCCTCAAAATTCCGCCGTCCAATTCTAACCCCCGCCCGTATCTTTAAAATTTAGCCGTAAAATTTGAAATGTAAAGGCGCGCAAGTAAGCAAGCTCAAAGCTTTAAGCGGCTAATATTGCGCCTTGATTTTAAAGCGAAAATGTGTCGCGCTACGCAGAGTGGGCGTCGTCGCGTCTCTTCGTACAAGGCAGGAAATAATAAAATGAGAGAAAAATTTTATGTAGCGCTAGCAAATATAGGCGGGCTTATGGCGCGGACGAAAGCGGGCGAGCTCGTGGCGCGCTTGCTTATGAAAATCGACCGCGGTTTTTTTGCTGCGCTGCGCGAGCGTCCCGTATGGAGGGTGTTTTGGCTTAGCACGGCGCTATGTCTGCTCGCATGCTGGGCTAAGATACATTATCAGATCAATGGGTATCATTTTTCGCATGTATTTAAAGGCTTTTCTGCGGTGCTCATCATAAATTTACTTATCTTTCACCTCTGCTATCTGCTTAGCGGGCGATTTTTTAAGCTCGTTTCGTTCGTGTTACTAGCGCTAATTGCGCTAATTGCGAGTGTGGCTTTATTTTTGATCGTAAATTTCGACTCAAGCTTCAACGTCGTGGCGATCGACGCGCTTGTGCATACCGATGCAGCAGAGACGCGCGAGTTTGTTTCGCAGTTTCTTAACCCTGCGACGATTTTGTATCTAGCGGTGCTGCTTGGCTGCATCTTTGTAGCGCTAAGAGCAGAGCGGAGAAAGAGGGAACAAACGCATAGCGGTCTAAGATTGCTGTTAGCGGCGATTTATCTCATTTACGGAACGATTTTTTGCGCGGATATCGCCGCTAAAGCTTCCCAGGGCAAGCAGGGCTATATAACTAAGTTATCGCAATACGTCCCGTTGGAGTTTGCCTTTACGATAAAAGACTATCTGGGCGATAAAAATTTCATCACCGATATGCGCGAAGTGCAGCTTGGATATGACGAGGCCAAGCGCGCGAACGAAAGCGTTTTAAAAGGCAGCACAAATTCGGATCCGCAAAGCTCTGCTTTGGGCTCCGCGTCTGAAAATTCTACGCCTGCATCAAACGCCCAGGTGCAAAATTCCGGCGTAAATTTAAATTCTACGCCCACCTCGGGCACTGAGCCGCAAAGCAGGGGCGAGACTTTAAATTCCGCGCCGCAAAGCCCCAGCGCGATCTTAAATTCCAAAAACCCTGACGCTGCCATAAACCCCGCCTCTCAAAAGTCTCGTGTCAAAAATATCATCCTAATAATCGGTGAGAGCTTGCAACGCGGTCATATGTCGCTCTACGGCTACGGCGTTAAAAATACGCCGCTTTTGGAGGGTCTCGAGGCAAGCGGCAATCTGATAAAATTTAGCGATACAATCTCGCCTTACGGCACGACTAATCAGGTGCTGATGCGGCTTTTAAATTTCAGCGATTACGAAAGCGAGCGCAAAAGGGCTTGGTTTCGCAACCTTAGCATTATCGATATGTTTAAGCTAAGTGGCTACCGCACCTTTTGGATTAGCAATCAAGAGGCTTTCGGCGCACATGCGTTAAGCGCTAAAAGCGCTGCCGATCGCGCGGACGCGGAATCCTTCCTCTCAAAGAGTAATCTTTATGAAACCGTCCGCATCAAGCCTGACGGAGTGCTGCTTCCACTCATAAATCAGGCAAAAACGGAGCAGAGCGAGCGAAATTTCTACGTGATCCATCTCATCGGTAGCCATATGGATTACAGCCTGCGCTATCCCGAGGGATTTGGCAAGTTTAGCGTGGCGGACGTAAAGGCAAAACTTACTTCCAAGCAGAAAGATGTCGTCGCATATTACGACAACAGCGTGCTTTACAACGATTTTGTCATAAATGAAATTTTTAAAATTTTTTCGGGTGATGACAGTCTCATCGTCTATCTTAGCGATCACGGCGAGAATTTATACGAAAACGGACGCCTTGGGCACGGCATGGAGAGCCGCTTTACTTACGAAATCCCGCTGATTTTCATAGCTTCGCGCGAGTTTTTGAACGATCACGCTAAGCTATGGCAGAGGCTAGCTGCGGCGAAAGATAAACCTTTTATGAGCGATGATTTGGCACATCTGCTAGCAGATATCATCGGTGTAGCGCCACTTGAGTTTGACGAGCGCAAAAGCCCGATACGAGCGGATTTTAATGCTTCACGCAAGCGAATTGCTAACGGAGTCGATTATGACGAGAAATTAAAGAATACAAAGGGTTACGAGTTCGAGTAACAGATGAGTTTTGCTTTTATCCCATTACACGCTGTATAAATGAGGGATTAGTATGCTCTGATTTTTGATCGATTCATCAAATTTAGATTAAAATTTACGCCACTCCAATGGCTACGCTGATAGTAAGGCGCGCAACGCTTATTAAATTTGAGATCAAATTTATGTACTGCGGCTAGCTTTCCTTCTTTACCTCATCTATATACGAATAGATCGTGACTTTCTGCGTCCTAAGCGCCTTTGCGACGAGCTCTACCGCGCCTTTTACCTCAAAAATCCCTTTTTGCGAGAGGAATTTTACGATACGCTTTCGATCCTCTTTCTTCATCCTCTCCACATTTAGATCGTGCGTAGCCGATGCGATCAGGTCTTGGACGATGTCAAGGATATTTTGCTGCAAATCGTTAGAGTTTTGCGTTTCTAAATTTACGTCGTCATTGAAGCTCGCCCCGTCTAATGCCGCGCTATTACAGCTTCCGTCGGTGGTAAAATTTGCGCCCTGCAACTCCTTGCTATCGAGCTTTGCATTCGGCAGCAGATTTTTTATTGCTTTGTATGCGGCCATGGCGCTCGAAGTATCGATATTTACACATAGCGCGCCTACTACTTTGCCGTCTGCGCCGCGGATCAGCGAAGTCGAGGAGCGTATGAGCTTGCCGTTTTGCGCGGTGAAGTAGTAGTTTGCGGTGCAGTCGTTTTCAAAATTTTTGCTTAACAACACGTCCTTTACCAGATGATCGAAGCTTTGACCGATCCTCCTGCCCGTTACGTCGCCGAGGACGAAAACGACGGAGTTTTGCGGCGTGCTCATATCGTGGATGACTACTTCGCAATCGCCGATCGTATTTTTAATAAGGTGTGCAGTCGGTATAAAGGTCTGTAAAAGTTGATTCAATTCGGGCTCCTGAAATTTCATATA
>NZ_CALIMQ010000322.1 GCF_938045535.1 uncultured Campylobacter sp.
ATCAACGATAAAATTCCGTTTAAGCTCAGCCACGTAAATTTCGGCAAACTCATTCTAATCACGCTGATTACACTATTTTTCTACTCGCTTCGTAGGCTGCTTGCCAACATCATCTATTTCGTATTTAAATTCTTTAATAAAAGCTTTTCGCTGGATAGCGAAACTCTAAAAACGCAAGTAGTAGGCATCATCAAGCGTCCGATGGGTATTTTACTGATCGCTTATTCAGTTGATATCTGTCTTAGTATATTTTATTATCCGGCGCCTGTGCCGATAAAATTTGCAAATTTATTCTCGATCGTTTACGTGGTACTTTGGGCATGGCTCATCATCGAAATCATCGATGGTTACGGTATTGTTGTGCTTGGAAACATCACGAAAAAAGGCGTCAGAAAAGATATCATAAATCTGGTTGTTAAAATTCTATACGTCATCGTAATCATCATCGCCGCACTTTTAGTGCTAAAGCGTCTGGGCTTTGACATCTCGGCGCTTATGGCATCTCTTGGAATCGGCGGACTTGCGATCGCGTTTGCGACCAAGGACATCATCGCGAATTTCTTCTCATCCGTGATGCTATTGTTTGATAACTCGTTCTCGCAAGGTGATTGGGTCGTATTAGGAGACATAGAAGGAAACGTCGTAGAAACAGGCTTCAGAAAGACGACGATCAGAACCTTTGACAACGCTCTTGTTTTTGTGCCGAATTCCAACATAATGGCGCAAAATATCAAAAACTGGAGCCGCAGGAAGGTAGGGCGGAATTTAAAGCTTACCGTGGGCGTCGAATATGGTGCGAGCACGGCTCAACTGCGAAAGTGCGTAAACGACATAAAAGAGATGTTAAAATCTCACCCAGGCATCGCTCAATCTGCCGATACAGCGCTAAATTCTAAAGATTTTCGTATGCGCTATAGACAGAACATGGTTTCTATCGACGATTTAGCGGGCTATAAAAGCACCATGTTCGTGGCGCTAGATAGCTTTGGCGATTCGTCCATTAATATTTTAGTTTACTGCTTCACAAAAACCGTAATATGGGCAAATTTCATCCAAACGAAAGAGGATGTTTTATTTAAAATAATGGAGATCGTGGAGCAAAACGGACTATCGTTTGCCTTCCCATCGCAGAGCGTTTATATCGAAAATATCCCGGAAATAGCAAGCGAATGCGTAAAATCAAAAGTAAATTCCAACGACAAAGGAGAGCAAAATGGCTGATTTCGATGACTTCGAAGACGAAGAGTTCGATGAGGACGAATACGAGGACGATGATCTAATCGGAGGCGACGAGAGTTACAACTACAACTACGACGAGGACGATTACAGCTACGAAGACGACGATGGTTTCAACGATTATAGCGATTTGGACAGCGAGGATTATTAGTGTTTAGATCCAGGGCATTGCCTTTTGATCCGCGCGCGAATAAAATCGCTAGCCTGCAAAGCTTAAAATTTCACCACGGCGGGCTTTGCGAGGACTACGTCTCCACCCTAAATCGAGACATTGCGGATACGCCGATACAAAACGCGGATCTTTTTACGATCATTACGCAGTCTTTCAGGGAGGCGCACGGCGAGGAGTGCGAGTTTTCGCAAATTTCAAAGCTTTATAAAATTTGCCTAGGTTTTAGCCGTATTTTTAACAACGCCTCTGAAATTTACAACCACGATTTTTACTTCGACTGTATCGCGCAGCCAAGCGAGCCTAGCGGCGAGCTCGCGGACGCTTTAGCTCAGGCTTTCGGCGGGATGGAAAATTTTAAAAGCGAGTTTTTAAAGCGCGCACTGGGGCTTTTCGGTAGCGGCTGGTGCTGGCTCACGTGCGACGAGCGCGGCGCAAATTTAGAAATCATCACGACGCAAAATGCGGACACGCCGATCGTGCATGGTAAAATTCCGCTTTTAGCCTGCGATCTTTGGGAGCACGCCTATTATGCCGATCATCAAAATGCGCGCAAGTTCTACGTGGAGAGCTTCTTGCATTTTGCCGACTTCGGCTTCGCAAGCGACGCCTACTTCCAGGCGAAAAAGCAAGGACTTGACTCCGTAAAGCTCTACATCAGCGAGCTTCACCCCGCCGCATCTTCGCGCTGCGATTGCGGCTGTTGCGGGTAGATTTGGGTTTTTGCTGCGCAAACTTTAGCGCTGCGGATTTTCGGTTCTCTATGCCCGCCGCGCGCTAAATTTCAAGCGCCTTCCGCTTCTTGGCGTCTATATTTTGCCTCGCGAATACTGCATCGTATCGCCCGTGGCGTCGCGAGACCTTAGGCTTGCTATCTCGCCGTATAAAATTTACGTGGATTTTGATCTTGAGCTCATTTGGCGTCCACGGATTAAAATTTAAGATTTTTAATTTGAAGTTTGCTTGACTATAGTTCACCGCTCGTTACGCGCCAAATTCCGAGTGCTTCTCCTTTTCAGCGCTTATATCTTGTGCGTAAATACCACGTTGCACGGACTCCTATACGAAATTTAGCTCTATCTGACTCTGCTTTCTTAAAATTTTTGCCACCCGCGCATTGAAATTTAACGCTACGAGCGAACACCACGCAAAATTTTAAAGTTGCAAATAAGCCCATGAAATTTTCATACCGAAATAAGCAGCGCATTCTTTGCTTCCGTAATTATATAGAGAGGCACTCTCTGCCTCCCTGCTTTGTTCACCCATGCCCTATTCGTAAAATTTTGTTTAGTAAAGCGGTCGGCAAATTTTAAAATATCAGCTAGATTAAATTTGCCGCGCCAAAGACAAGGTCGCGGTAAATTTGAAATTTGGACCTGAATAGTACGGATTGCGGCTTGCGAACCGCGGGCTAAATTTAACAAAATTTGATCGTCAAATTTTACTTTTTGGCAGTTAAAATTTTTAGCGTCGTTTCGGCTTAAAATTTCGCTTTAAATTTTAAAAATTTGCACCGCGCCAAAGTTGCTCGTTACGCGAAAAAGACAAGCCGCATCGAAACCAAGCTATGCTACGTCGGGCGTACCTGCGCGTTATGTGTGCCAAAATACAGCGTGAAATTTTAACCGCATCGGCTCAAATCACGCGGCAAGTTGCGCTGCACGAGACCTCATCAAATGCAGCAGCCGTATTCGCGTGCCGTGTAAAGCCGCTCGGCGTAGAATTTTACTCGTTTAAACGTAGCACGTCGCTATACAAATACAAAGCCGCATCATTTAAAGACGGCACTTGACGGCGCGGTATGTATAGCCGAAAACAGATGCTCAAGGTCACGCTCGCTTAAAATTTAAAGCTGCACTTCAAAAATAAAGCCATGCTCACTCGAAGCGCAAAGCCTCGTCTCTTTAAAGTGCGGAGCCGCGTCTTAATCAAATGTTAGAGACGTGAAGCAGAAATCAATCGAAACGCGAAGTCATGTCTATTTAAAGTGTAGAGCTGCGCCTAATCAAATTTACAATTGCGCTCGCTCAAGGCACGAAACCGTTCCGCTCAAAAATATTGCGCCTACAAAATGCAAAACCGCGTCTACTCAAAATTTTAAACCTTTTTAAAATTTCAAATTCACTTAAAATTTTAAAATTTAGACCGCTTTACTCCCTCGCTAGTCCGTTTTTATCGGATTTATCGCTGATTAGTTTGCCCGCTTCGTCGTATTTTTTGACGCGCACGAGCCTGCCGCGCTCAAACTCGCCCTCGGCTTCGAGCTTGCCGTCTGCGTAGTAGTGCTTCGCCGTGCCCGTCTCGAGCCCATCCTTGAACGTCACTCTAGCCTTGAGCGCGCCGTTTTCGTGATATGTTTCGTATAGCCCGTGTTTGCGTCCGTCTCTAAACATTACCTTCGCCGCAAGCGCACCGCTTGCGTAGTATTGCCGCGCCTCGCCCGTTTGGCTGTCGCGCTTGAACTCGTATTCGCCCTGTAGTGTGCCGCCCCTGTAGTATTCGTGCACGGTGCCGTCGCGCTCGCCGTCTTTGAAATTTTCGATTACACGCGTCTTACCGTCCTCGTAAAACCACTTCCAAACGCCCTGTTTGCGGTCATCCTTGTATGCGCCCGTCTGCTTTAGCGCGCCGCTTTCGTAGTACCATTTTTCCGTGCCTTGCCTCTTGCCCCCTTTATAGCTGCGCTCCCCGCGCACTTTGCCGCTTTTATAATAATCCACGTCCTTGCCGTTTCGCAGCCCGTCCTTATACGGATGGCGCGCGCTTACTTCGCCGCTTTCGTAGTAGTCGGTGAAAACGCCCTCGCGCCTATCATTTTTATACGCGCCCTGCTGATTTAGCTTGCCGCTTCCCTGATAATACAGCTTGTAAAAACCCTCGCGCTTGCCGGCTTTGTATTCGCTCTGCGATCTCAGCTCGCCGCCGTCCGCGTAGTAGCTCTTCGCGACGCCGTCGTATAGGCCGTTTTTTAGCGGATATTCGTTTGAGGGCTTATCTCTGCCGTCAAAGTAATTGCGCTCGCGCACCGCTGTGCCGTTCTTTACGTCGATCTCTCTGATAAGCGTCGGCGGCAGCGGCTTTGCTCTGGGGTAGACAACGCCCATAAAATTTACGTCGTAGAGATCCTCGGCGCTATAATGCAGCACCTTGAGCGTCCCGCTATAGGGCTTGTCCGCTACGAAATACAGGACGTTTTTCAGGACCGGCTCGGGTTGCATTACGATTTTTGGCTCCAGAGCTTGCGCGCCTAGCGCCAAAAACGGAAGCAGAAGCAGGAACTTTAATGCGCTTGAAAAGCTAAAATTTCGCATTAAATTTAAGCCCAAATTGAGCGAATTTTGCGCGGCTTTGCAGGTTTTCATATTTTGCTTCCTTTGGCTCGGTTAAATTTGAAGAATTTTAAAATTTGAAGCTAAATTTTAGATAAATCCTCACGGAATTTGGGCTGCGGGCTTGGTTTATGATGCGGGCGGAGCGTAAGCCGTGCCCGTAAACCTGTCGCGCGCTGTTTAACGGAGCCGAGCGCTAAATTTCGGCGCGATTTAATATTTCCGCGACGATTGCCCACTCGCGCACGAGCCTTTCAAAGCTAAAATTTGCGTTTGCCGGGCTAGTCGAGGGTAGCTTGACGGGCTCTTTGCCGGTTGCGTTTAAAATTTGAGTTTTTAGGTATTTTTCGCAGATTTCATGCGCTTTGCCGCCGTTTGCGAACACCTGCACGATGCGTGCGCCGCTAAAGATCGGCTCTAAATTTGCAGGCACGACGGCGGTCATTTTGGCGTCGCTCGAGCCCTTGATTTCGCAGCAGATCGCCGCGTCGTAGACGGCGATGCCGCGGGCGAGCAGGAATTTTATCTTTTCGTCCATGCTCGCAGGCGGCGGCGCGTTTAAAATTTGCGCCAGCACCCGCCAGAAGCGATTTTGCGGATTTGCGTAGTAAAAGCCCAGCTCGCGAGAAACTACGGAGGGAAAGGAGCCGAGGATTAAAATTTTAGAATTTTGATCGAAAATCGGCTTAAAAGGATGGGTTTGGGTTTTATTCATTTTTATGCATTTAAATATCTATAATATTTTAATTCTTAAAAATATTAGATAAAAATAATATATCGTCAACAACAATTTTTATAGTGAGAAAAATAAAATATAATGCAAAAAAACTTATAAAATTTAAGGCTATAATACTTTTGCATTCTAAATTTGACACATATACGTAAATCAAATTTATAAGCAATGAAACGGATGATATAATAGTAAGGAACGCCGTATTATTAGCTAGAATTTCAGAATATTTTATATTTGTATTGGGTATATTTTTATTGCTATCTTTTGTCAAAAGAGTTGACATTAAAAAAACCAAAAAAGCTATGATTATAGCAGTGACAGATACTAGTGATGTTGCTACATTTTCATGTTTTATACAAAATTTGATCCCAAAAAACAACAATATGCAAGTTGGTATAAGAGGCAAAAATAACTTTTTAAAATAAAAAATCTTTGTATTCATATGAATTTTTTGTCTATTTGATACATACTTTTTTATTACTTCAAACATGTTAGATCCTTAAAAAATGAGCCAACTGTCCATATAAAGCATCATTATTTTGCGCACCAATTTCTATTCTTGCTGGTGCACTCCATTCGTTTGTTGTCAAGTCGTCCGAATAGCCATCAATGGAAGCAGTCTTGTTATTCATATCTTCACACTTTATGGAATATCTTTGAATATTGTCATTAAATATCCCACAAAGCCAACTAAAAGCATTATCAAAAGTAGTATCTGCCTTGATTGAGTATTCTATTTTTCCAGAATTAATTATTTCAGCCCCATTATTTACCATATCCATATGAAATACTATTTTTTTGTTTTTTCTGGAATTATTAAAAATTTCTTCAAAATCCGTTTGGGAAAAATCCATAACTATTTCAAAATAGTCTCGTTGAATATTATGTCTCAAAAAATATCTATCAAAAATTTCATGAATAACACCATATAAAATTTGCTTAGAAATAGAATGATATTTATATTCCGTAGCAATTTTTGCCATATTGTCATAAGATATAATAAAAATATCAACAAAATCAACTAGACCTTGATGTCCGTTTAAGCTACCTATAGTACTCCAATCTTGTAAATCCACTATAGTTTGACCTTCTTTTATTTTTGTATAAATCAAGCGAATCTTATATATTAACCTATTTGTAGCGGGTATATTATAAACAATTGTTGGCTTTGTATATGTTAGTATCAACTTTTCAAAAGCGGCATTATAAAAATTATATTCATGCAACTCTGTAAAAATATCAAAATTTTCATTATTTATATTTATTTGCATAAAATCATTATCTGATATTTGTATATCAAATATATTATTTTGTATATTATTATTTTCTCTATATTTAAACGCATATCTTTCAAAAAGCATTTTTTATACCATTCTTGATATTTTTTAGCTATTATAGCAAAAACAATAACCTAAGTAGCTGCTTATACTAAATTTTGTATGTTCTGTATTGGTTCGCGCCCATTATTATCAAGTAAACTTTTTTATAAATGAGCCATTATCAGCATTCGTACTATTGCGTAGAGCGTAGCGCTGACTTATTTCCACAATTTACTTAATTTCCTGCGATAGTAAAATTCTATTCTTAACGGCAGTTAAAATTCCGTCCGCCGCCGTAACTACCGCCGAACCGCTGCACGCTAAATTTTAGGTACCGAGATTACGCGCACGAGCTCGCCTTTTTTGAGCTCTTTGACCTCTAGCGGCGCGACGAGCAGGACGCTATCGTCGTCTAAATTGTTCAAAATCGCGCTGGAGCCCTGCTTTTTGCTTTGTAGGCTAACAAAAAGCCGCCCCTCACTGTTTTGCAAAACGGCGGGCATAAACTCCAGCCACGGCGTTTTTTTTACGTAGTCGTGATCTAAGATCGCACTAAATTCTGTATTTTCGTGCACACCGAAGGATCTTTGCAAATATACGCGCAGAAACAAAATGCACGTAATAAGCGCCGAGAGCGGGAAGCCGGGGAACGCAAAGATATATTTTTCGCCGGTTTTAGCTACGCGCACGTGGCGACCCGGTTTGATCGCCGCACCCTTTACGATGAGCTCAAATTTTGATTGTAGCGTGCTTTGCACGAAGTCGTAGTCCCCGACGCTCACTCCGCCGCTAGTTAGAAGTATGTCCGCACTCTGTAAAGCCGATAGGATCGCGCCTTCTAGCTCTTTTTCGTCGTCGCGCACTAGAGGCATTATCATCGCTTCGCAGCCTAGTTGCGTTACTAAATTTGCAAGCGCGATGTGGTTGGAGCTGTAAATTTGAGCATCGTTTTCGAGCTTTTCGCCCAGATCCTTGATTTCGCTACCGGTGGCAAGGATCGCTACTTTTGGGCGGACGAATACGCTTATGTGAAATAGCCCTAGCTCGGCTAGCAGCGCGATCTGCGAAAAGCCGAGCTTCGTGCCGCTACGAAGTAAAAGCTCGCCCTCGCGGTAGCTCTCGCCCGCCGCGCGTACGGCAAAGCCCACTGCGACAGGCTTTGCGACGATAATTTCGCCGCCTTGCACCTGCACGTTTTCGATAGGCAGAAGCGTGTCGCTGCCCTCGCACATTAGCCCACCGGTGAAGGTTTTGACGCACTCGCCCGCCTTTGCCGCGGCGCCAGGCATCTTGCCTGCAGGCGTCGTGCCGACGATCTTAAATTTAGCCCCCTCGCTTAGATCCGCGCCCTTTAGCGCATATCCATCCATCGCGGCGGTCGGACGGCGCGGAGTGCTAAAAGGCGCCGCGACGTCGCTTGCCAAAATACGCCCTAGCGCCTGCGTGATCGCGACCTTTTCGATGCGCGAGGACTTTTGCACCGTGCTCGCGAAGCGCTCCATCGCGCTTTCAAATTTTTCAAATTCCATCATTTGCCTCCTACGATTTTATAAATTTGATCTTCTTTTATCAATTTCGAGTTAAATTTTACAACGAGTTCGCTATCGGTCTCGTAAATTTCAATAATGCCCTTTACGCCCTGTAGTGCGGAAAAATCGCCGCCTTTAGGAAAGTATAAATTCTTAAAAAGTTTTGGATCGCTCAGCCTAGAAAGTAGCACAAGCCAGATCACATCCAAAACCGCGACGCCAATGCCTAGCGCTTCGATGCCAATTTTGCCAAAAAGTGCGCCGCCGCATAGCCCGCCCAAAAAACTGCCAAAAAATCCGAACGAATTAAAAATCCCAAGCGCGGCGCCTTTTTGAGCGACTTTGGCAAATTTGGACGCAAGGCTTTGCATAATGGGCTCATGCGCGTTAAATCCCACGAAAAAGAGCATCACACCCACTACGAAAGCGCTCGCCCCGCTAGCAAACGCAAAAATCAAATACGAAGCGATGAAAAAGCAAATGCCAATAAGTAGAATTTGCTTAGCTAGCGCGCGCTTTTCGCCTAAAGCACCGCTCGCGCCCATCGCGGTAAAACCGAAAATGGCGCCTAGGGCATAAATTTTAGTCAAATCACTTTTGGAAAGTCCGAATTTTTGCACGAGCAAAATTGGAATTAGAAAAAACGCTGCCGTCATGAAAGCTTTTTGAAAAAAATTCGTTAAATTCATAAGCATTAAATTTTTATCGCTCAAAAGTGAGCCGAGCGGGACCTTTTGGCGCAGGGAGCGGATATGCGGTTCGGTAGGTACTACGAAAAAAAGCAGTACCAAACATAAAAGCGTAAGCGCCGAACTTAGATGAAATAGGCTGGCAAGCCCAAATTTGGCGCTTAAAAGCGGACTTAAAATCATTGCTACGCCAAAGCTCACGCCTATCATCGCGCCCATTACCGCCATCGCCTTGCCGCGCTCTTCCTCTCGCGTAAAATCACTAATTAGTGCGGTAGCTACGGCTCCTACGGCACCGCAGCCTTGCAAAAAACGCCCAAAAATCATCGTATAAATGCTCTCGCTAGCCGCGCAAACGCAAGCGCCCACGATAAAAAGCGCCAGCCCTATAGCAAGGGTTTTTTTGCGTCCGATCTTATCGCTTAGCACTCCAAATGGCGTTTGCAAAATCACTTGCATAATCGCGTAAATTCCAAAAAGTAGCCCCACTAGGCTTTCGTTTGCGCCGTGTAAGCTCAACGCATACAGGCTAAGCACGGGCAGCAAAATAAATAATCCAAAAAACCTCGTAGCAATAATAAAACTAAGCGGAAGGACGCTTTTTAGCATAATCTTAGACCTCAAATAATATGAAATTTGTGCCGATTATAGCCAAAAATCGTAATGAATTCTTTGATTTTGGGTAAAATGGTGCATTAAATTTAAGGAGAGCGGATGAAAATTTTACTTGCGACGAGCAACGCGGATAAGGTAAAAGAGATAAAAGAATTCTTTGCAGAATATGAAATTTACGCGCTCGGCGAGGTGCTGGATCCTTTTGAGATCGATGAGTGCGGCACGAGCTTCAAACAAAACGCGCTCATTAAGGTTCGCGCAGTGCATGAGGCGCTAAAGAGCAAAAATTTACAGAGCGAATTTTTTGTGTTAAGCGACGACAGCGGTATCTGCGTGGATGTGCTAGGCGGAGCACCGGGGATATTTTCGGCGCGCTTTAGCGGCTCGGGCGCAACGGATGCGAGCAATCGCGAGAAATTAGCAAGGAAGCTGAGGGCTTTAAATTTAGACTCCTCATCCGCGCATTACACGGCGGCGATCGCGCTAAAATGCGATTTGGGCGAGTTTTGCACGCATGGTTTTATGTACGGCAGGGCGATCTGCGAAGAGCGCGGTCACAACGGCTTCGGATACGATTTTATGTTTATTCCGCGCGGATTTGACCGCACGATCGGGGAGCTGCCCGCTGAGGTGAAATTTGAAATTTCGCACCGCACGAAGGGACTGGCGCTGATGCGAATTTTATTGAAAAATTTAGAAAAACAGATGAGACTTGCTAAATTTCATTAAATTTAGAGCCGTAAAAAGCGGAATTTAAGAAAAAATATATATAATACGCTTTTCATTCAATCCACGAAAATCTACGG
>NZ_CALIMQ010000323.1 GCF_938045535.1 uncultured Campylobacter sp.
CTTATTGTATCGCCCTATTTCGTATCTAAATTTGCAACATTAAATTCAATATAAATCATGCTTATATTTTGCATTAATTTAATATTGTAGTAGTATTGACAATGATTATCTCATCTGATATAATAACGCGAAAATTTTATCAGATTTTAGGAGTTAAATTTTGAAAGTTTTTACTCTCTCTCTCTCTCTCTCTCTCTCTCTGAAGCTGCAGCCGCCCTACTTTTATTGAGCGCCGCAAATCCAGCCATAGCCGACGAGCAAACTAAGCAAAGCGTAAATCTCGGCGAAGTAGAAGTTACCGCAAACAAAATAAGTGAAAATTTAAAGGATGTGCCACAAAGTATCAGCGTCGTAAGTGATACTGAGCTACAAGAGCGCGAAGTTAAAAGCGTCGAGGAGCTGGTAAAAACTATGCCAAACATTACCGGTGTGGGCGGGATGTATGAGGGTATCAGTACTAGAGGACTCAATCCTTCGATATATACGAGTTCTAACCCCGTTACGGTCTATGTCGGCGGCGTAGCACAAAGCAACAAAGACGCAGCCTATATCCCCGTTACAAATATTGATCACGTTGAGGTTTTGCGAGGTCCTAGCAGTGCGATCTACGGCAAAGACTCAATCGGCGGCATCATCAATATCGTTTTAAAAGAACCGACTAACGAGTGGAGCGGCAGCGTCGGCACCGAATACGGCTCGCACAAATACATGCTGGGTCTTTTTGAAACCAGCGGCGCGCTGATTGATGATAAACTATTTCTAGGCTTAAACGGCTCGGCGTCCAAAGAGGACGGCTGGATCATCAACGATCTAAACGGCGATAAAGCCAACGACAAGAAAAATTACAATTTCGGCTTAAATTTAAAAGTAGCGCCGACCGATCGTTTTACGGTTAAAATTTACGGCGATCTTTTTCACCGCCAGGACAACTCGCTCGACGAGCTTTTTATCCCAAAATCGAGATTTGGCAATATCTCAAAAAGCGAAGCCAAGCATATAAACTTAGAAACTCCCGCCCGCGTAAAGCAAACCTCTAGCTCGGGAGCGTTAGATCTAAAATATGAATTTGACAAATTTGACGCGACCTCGGCTACGACCTTTCGTAGAGCCAAAAAAGACGGGCTTTACGACGAGGATTTCGGTAGTAAAATAACCTATCTCGACCCCGATCACTACGGGCTAATTACATTTTTAAATTCTAAAAATGATACCTTCTCCGAGGAACTTAGATTTAGTAGCGTAGGCGAGCAAAGCTTCAAATGGGTTGGTGGACTTTATTACGAAAACGAAAAGCAAGTCTTCGGCCCGATCGGCGACCAATACGGCGACGGCGGTAGGACGATAGTCGAGGATTGGCCTTCGGTCAATCGCGCGCAGACAGCATCGGTATTCGGTCAGATCATCTATCCGATCACGAGCAAATTTGATGCTACGCTTGGCGGCAGGTATCAGCAGATCAGAAAACACACAAAGGTCGATTACTTTTCATACGAGCTGGGACACAATCCCGGTGCGCCCGCGTTTTCGATGGACGAAAAAGCGACATTTAGGACGTTTTTGCCAAAAATCGCACTTGGATACGATATCACCGACGAGCTAAATATTTACGCGATGTATTCAAAGGGCTATCTAGCCGGCGGCTTTAATTTCTACACCACTGGCGGCAGCAGGGAGGATAATAAATTTGACGCACAGACAAGTGACGACTATGAAATCGGTGTAAAGGGTTCGTATGAGAGCTTTAGATTTTCTACCGCGCTATTTTATATGGACATCAAGGGCACGCATATATTTTATACCGACCCCAATAACCCCAACATCTACTCGACCGCAAACGCTGATAAATCAAAATCTATGGGCGTGGAATTTGAAGGCGTCGCAAAAGCAAGCAAAGAGCTTGATATAAATTTAGCCGCGAGTCTGCTAAAGACCAAATACGGAAATTACATCAACAAAGACGGCACGAACAATAAAGGCAATAAAATCGAGAAAAACCCCGAGTATAAGCTCTCTTTGGGCGCGTCATACTACGCTCCGATGGGAATTTATACAAGACTGGACGGAAATATGATAGGCAAGACCTACTTCGATGCTCAAAAT
>NZ_CALIMQ010000324.1 GCF_938045535.1 uncultured Campylobacter sp.
AAATAGGGCAAAATAGACTCATTCGTCCGCTTGTAGCATTTAAAATTTTATCGATTTTTAGTTGCGCAGCTGCTTTGTCCGCGGCGATGTGTTTGCGCACAGCGAGGTTTGTGTGCGGCTGCAGTATGGATTTGTACGTAGTGAGGTTTGCGCGCGCGGCGAGTGGATTAAATTTTGGTCTAAATCGTTAGCGCAGGTGCGCCCCTTTTCGCAGCGAATGCGAAGCGGAGCGCAAATTTCGTAAATTTTATAAATTATTTCGGCAGATCGCCTAGCTCAAAGCGTAAAATTTACGCACCTATAATCACAGCCGATAAAAGCCCCCATAAAATGGCTTCTATCGCTAGCACCGAGTGAAGTACGGCCTTACTCATCGCTTCTCCTTTGTTTTTAATTTTATTATTTGCCAGACTCGGACCGCTAGAGGCGTGCCCGATCGATCTATGAGCGGGATTATATAAGATGATTGTGTTCTTAATGTGTCTTTTAAAATTTACGGCAAAATTTTTGCCGCCTGTCGTAAAGTGCGAGACGACGGCAGATTTCAGGCAAAATTCAGCTATCTGTGTTAAGGCGCGGCAAATTTAAGCGAGCCTGCCGCCCGCCGTAATGCGCGGTAAAGCCGTAAAGGGCGGCAAAGTCGCAGCGCGCGGTAAATTTAAAGCAGAATTCCGACCTCGTCGCGGCGCGCGAGGCGTCCGCAGCAAATCGATATAAAATTTAAAGCAGAATTTTATGTGAATGCGGCGCGCGACGCACCCGCGCTTTTTTACGTCGTTAAAGCTTGTATCGGCGCGACTTGCGCCCGTGGGGCGAAATTTCACGGCGAGCTATGAATTATAAGACGCAGCTCATCCGCGCCGTCTTGATCTGAAATTTAAAGCGGAATTTTAACGCGCGCCTCGGTTCCGACGCCCGGCTCGCTTTCGTATTCGATCTGTCCGCCTAAAATATCGAGCGCTCTGCGTACGATGCTAAGCCCAAGCCCGCTGCCGAGCTCCTTATGCGATTCCTCGCACTGATAAAATCGGTCAAAAATTTTATCCAGCTTCTCGCGCGCGATGCCGATGCCCTCGTCTTTTACGATCACCTGCGCAAAGCCATCGCAAGCGCGGCAACGGACGAAAATTTTACCGCCCTGGCGCGAGTACTTAAGCGCGTTTTCGATTAAATTTCGCCAAATTTGATTTAGCAGCCCCGCGTTTGATCGCACGCTAAGCGGCGATAAATTTAGCTCAAACTCGTGCCCTTCGTAGCTTTGGCTCAGCGAGATGATGCATTGCCGCAGCTGCTCGTCTATACGTACCGCTTCATCTAGGCGCACCGCCGCGCCGCTATCGAGTCTCGTTAGCTTTAGCATATCGGTGCAGAGCTTGCTTAGGCGGTTTGCTTCCGCGCCGATCGAGGCTGCGTATCGCGCCGCGCGCTCCTCGCTCACGCCGCCCTCTATCATCTCGCTTAACGCGGCGATTGAGGAGATCGGTGTTTTCATCTCGTGCGAGACGTTTGAGACGAACTCCTTTTGCAGCTGCTCGTGCTTTTGCAGCTTCTGCGCCATTTTATTGACGTTTACTACAAGCTCGTCCAGCTCGTGCATATAGAGGTAATCAGTGCGGTACCTGTGTATCTTGCGCTCAGCGCGCGCCTCAAAATCGCCGTTAGCGATCGCGGTGATCGCGTCTAGTAGCCGCTTGATCGGGCGGAATAAAATTTTAAGTCCGAAGTAAAGCAGGGTAAAATTTAGCGCCATCGTGATTAGGCAGATGATCGCACACAGCGCCACTCCGTCCCAAAACCCGCCGATCTTACCGCCGATGCCTATGTAAAAAAGCATGCAAACCGCAAAGCAGACGATGAAATTTATCACGCCGAATGCGAGCGAAGAGTAAAACGCGATGAAGCTTTTAAGGCTGATGAGGTATTTTTTCACGCTCGCTCCTTTTTTACGGCTTTGTAGCCGAGCCCGCGCACGGTGATTATCTCAAAATCCTTGGAGGTTTCAAATTTCGCCCGCAGCTTTTTGATGTGCGTATCGACGACGCGCTCGTCGCTGTCCGTTTCGTAGCCCCAAATTTCGCTCATTATCTCAAATCTCGTAAAAATTCTGCCCGCGTAGCTTAGTAGCAGAAACAAAAGACGAAATTCCTTCGGCGCCAGGCTTATCCGCTCGCCCGCCGCGCAGACGCTTAGCGTATCGTAGTCAAGCTCGCTTTCACCGATGAGAAGTCGCTTTTCGTTCGCGATCTTTGCACGTCTTAGCAGCGCATGCACGCGCAGCACGAGCTCTTTTAAATTTATCGGCTTGCTCATATAATCGTCCGCGCCGCTTTTAAAGCCCGTCTGCATATCCTCGATCTCGCTTTTTGCCGTTATAATCAGTATCGGCTGGCTCTTTCCGTCGCGCCTAACGTATCTGCTAAGCTCAAAGCCGTCCATCTTAGGCATCATCACGTCCGAGATGATCAGATCGAAGTGAGCCTCGTCTAACGCCTCTATCGCCTGCTTGCCGTCGAAGGCGCAGCTCACGCTAAAGCCCTCGTCAAGCAGCTTTTCTCTTATCGCCGAGCTCAAAGCCTCGTCGTCTTCGACGAGTAGGATATTAAACATACGACTCCTTTTGTGATTTTTTAAATTTTCGGGATTATAACAAATTTATTTTCAAGCAGACAAAATAAACGGGCGTGATTGTAAGGCGAAAATTAATCGTCGCATTGTCAAACGTGCTCCCGGGCAGTGAAATTTGCCGCTTTACTCGTTTGTGCGCGGCAGTAAAATTTTGTAGTATTTTGTTGCGGATAAATTTTCACTCCTCGCCACTTGCAGGTGCGTTTATTTGCGTGTTTTTATCCTCTGAGGCGAAAATTCTTTTGAACTCAAATTTGAAATAAAACGCCCATAGCAAAGGGCAAACGATCAATAGCACCTGAACGGACGAAAAAAATCCAAATAATTCCGTCTTAAAAACGATATAAATCGCCAATGCGTAGCTTGCGACAAATACCGCTGCGTAAATAATCGGCAAAAATCGCTTACATACGACCGATAAAAACAGAAGATAGATGCTCGTGGCGATTAAGGATGCGAGGAAAAAAGAGTAAAACACACCTTCTTTTTGATGATCGATATCTACGTGATAATATCCCCAAAAGCATCTATCTT
>NZ_CALIMQ010000325.1 GCF_938045535.1 uncultured Campylobacter sp.
GAATGCGGAATTTCGGTTTTCTTCGCCGATCCGCTCGCGCGCGCCGACCCCAAAAATTTTATCCACCTCGTACCACTTCGCAAACTCATCTCCTTGCAGCGGATAGGACTTTAAAAGCGGGTGTCCGAACCAATCATCGGGCATTATTAGGCGCGCTAAGTTCGGATGATTTTCAATCCAAACACCCATCATATCGTATAGCTCGCGCTCCGCCCAGTTCGCGCTTTTGTAGATGCCCGCAGCGCTTTGCAAAAAGCTCTCATTCGGCACGAAGCACTTTAGCCGCGCGCGGCGCGCTCTTTTGATATCCAAAAGCTGATAGAAAACCTCGATGCCGCCGCGAGCCTCGGTAAAATCCACGCCGCTTAGCTCGCATAAAATTTCATATCCCGCGCCCTTAAGCGCACGCAGCGCCGCTAAATTTTGCGCAGGCTCCACGTAGAGCACGAGAGTGTTAAATTCCACGTATGAGTTTAAAATTTGGACGCCTTCAAGCGCGTCCAGATCGTCTTTGAAATCGCTCTCGTTTGCGCTGGATTTCGGCGTTTCCTCCGGGATGAAAAATCTGTCTTTGTAGTAATTTTTTTTACTCTGATCGCCTTTGGGATTAAATTTTCTCATCAGATCAGCCTTTTTGCTTTCTGCGCGCGGCGCGGAGTTTGGGTGCGGATCTTTTTTTGCAGCACCATCATCGCAAACTGCAGCGTCTCGGGGCGCGGCGCGCATCCGGGCAGATAGATATCTACGGGCACTATGCGGTCGCAGCCCTGCACCGTAGCGTAGGTATTAAACATCCCTCCGGTATTGGCGCAGCTACCCATACTGATAACCCATTTAGGCTCTGGCATCGCGTCGTATAGGCGGCGCGTAAACTCGGCGTGCTTTTTGCTAAGCGTGCCTGCGATTATCATCACATCCGATTGCTTGGCGCTTGCGCGAAATATCGTGCCGAAGCGGTCAAAGTCAAATCTGCCCGCGCCCGCCGCCATCATCTCGATCGCGCAGCACGCAAGCCCGTACGTCATCGCCCACAAAGAGTTGCTCCTGCCCCACGCGATCAGTTTATCGACGGTGGTAAGAACTACGGGAAGCCCGTTTTCGCGCGCGTAGTTTATCTTATGCTCTGCCAATTTAGCGCTCCTTTTTTCCAGGCGTAGATGAAACCGATACCTAATAATACGATGAAAAACGCCATCTCTATAAGCCCGAACACGCCTAAAATTTTAAAATTTACCGCCCACGGAAACATAAAGATAATCTCGACGTCAAAAAGTATGAAAAGCACGGCTATCAAAAAAAAGTGGGAGTTCATTCGGTTGGGCTGCTTGACGGCTTCGGGGCCGCTTTCGTAAATTTCGCCCTTTAGCCGTTCGTCGCGCCTGTCTGCCAAACGCGAGCCTACCAAAGAGGATAGTTTAACGATGAGCGAAAAGACGCAAAAGGCTAGGATTAGCATTACGAATATTCCGAAATACGGGCTTTGCAGCGGAATTCTAGACATTTTTCGCCTCGGTTTTAAAATTTAATGTGGATTGTAACGAAGTATTGATTTAATAAAGCTTAGCGCACGCCACTAAATTAGCTTTTAAAATTAAAATTTATATACCTCGCCCGTGCGATTTAGTGGGGATTAAGGCGCGTGTGGTAAAATTTCGCGGATTTTAAGGGAGAGCTATGAAATCTAGCAAGATAAGTCTCATTTTCTACGGCATATTCTGCGGCGTAACAATCTATTTTCTTATCTGGGGATTCGGTTTTATAGGAAGCGGCGATAAAATGCTATTTTTAGTTTCGGTATTTTTAGGCATCTTTATGGCCTTTAATATCGGCGGAAACGACGTGGCAAATTCCTTCGGCACCAGCGTCGGAAGCGGCACTCTTAGCATCGCGCAAGCCCTTTGCATCGCGGCGGTATTTGAAGCAAGCGGCGCAGTAATCGCAGGCGGCGAAGTAACCTCGACTATCCGAAGCGGCATAATCGATCTTAGCAAAATGGACGTGCATCCTAGAGACTTTATCTACGTAATGATGAGCGCGCTTTTTGCGGCGGGGGCATGGTTGCTTTTTGCCAGCAGAAAGGGTTTGCCCGTATCCACTACTCATGCGATCATCGGCGGTATCGTGGGCTCGGGGCTTACGCTAGGCGCCCTGCTTAATACTGCAGAGGCTTCCGCGTTGTGGCTCGTGCAGTGGGATAAGATCGGCAAAATAGCGATCTCTTGGGTACTCTCGCCGATTTTGGGCGGAGTGATCTCCTTTGGAATTTTCTGGCTCATCAAACATTACATTTTGGATTACAACCGCTACGCTCAAATAAAGATCGACCGCATAAAGCGCGAAAAAAAATCCCTCCGCAAGCTGCATAAAAAGACCTTCGAGACTCTGGACGACATTCAAAAGATCGCCTATGCAGAGGCGCTAAATCACGATATTTACGCGATGCGCGATCCCGATTTTGATCCAAGCGAGCTGGATAGCGAGTATTATAAAAAGGTGATCGAGCTTGACGCTAAAAAAGAGAAGCTCAAATCCCACAAGGCCCTAGAGTATGGAATCCCTGCCGTAGCCGGTATCGGCGCCTTCGTAATCTCGGCGATGCTGATATTTAAGGGGCTGCATAATCTAAATTTCGGGCTTACGAATTTTTACAACTACCTCATCATCGGCATGTCTACGCTGATTACCTGGCTTTTGATGTTTATTTTCGCTAAAACCCTACGCCGCTCAAATTTAAACAAATCCGCGTTTTTGATGTTTAGCTGGCTGCAAGTACTCACCGCTAGCGGCTTTGCCTTTTCGCACGGCAGCAACGACATCGCAAACGCCGTGGGTCCGTTTGCCGCCATCATCGATACGATGGCTACGAATAGTATCAATCCCTCCACTCCCGTGCCGCAGCAGATTATGATAATGTTCGCAGTAGCCCTAATAGCGGGGCTTTGGTTCATCGGCAAAGAGGTGATCGCCACCGTAGGCACCAATCTTACAAAAATCCACCCAGCCTCGGGCTTTAGCGCCGAGCTCGCAAGCGCCGTCGTCGTCATGGCGGCATCGGTGCTGGGGCTTCCGATCTCCTCGACTCACGTGCTAATAGGCGCGATTTTGGGAATCGGCTTGGTAAATCGCAGCACAAACTGGTCGCTGATGAAGCCGATCGGGCTAGCATGGATCATCACTCTGCCCGTTTCGTCGCTGCTTTCGGCGTTTGCATTCGTGCTTTTACGCCACGTATTTTAGGCTAAATTTAAAGATCCGCTCCCCGAAATTTTAAAATTTCGCAAAATTCTGTGTAGGCTAAATTTTAAAATTTTACGGCGGCGAACCGAGTAAATTTTGCAGCTCCTCTTGCGACGCGCTACAGCGCAAAACCGGCTCGCAGCGGCGCAGATCCCGCCTGCGCGCCCCGTAAAAATTTAATAAAATTTTAGCTACAATCGCCATTTTAAATTTAGGAAAGCTATGAGTAAATTTGAAATTTTCAGATCGACCCTTGCCGTGATGATGGGCTACGTGCCGCTGGGGCTGGCGTTTGGCATCTACGGCATTAGCCAAGACCTGCCCGTCTGGGCGCTGGCGCTAACCTCGCTGCTGATCTACGCAGGCAGCGTGGAGTTCGTGCTGATCGCATTCATCGTAACTCACGCCTCGCTCGTAGATACCTTCGTCGTGGCGTTTTTGCTAAATTTCCGCCATTTTTTCTACACGATGTCGCTGCTGGACGAACTGCGCTTCGTGCGTCATAAAATTTACGCCGTATATGCCCTTACGGATGAAACCTTTGCTCTGCTAAAAGCGCGTGCATTTTTGCGCCCCGAGGAGCTTAACGGCGAACAGCCCGTAACGCCGCAAAGATTAAAAGAGCTTGATCTGCTCTATAATCTAACCGCGGTCTTAAATCACTCTTACTGGGTCGCGGGCGTCGTTGTAGGGGCTGTTTTGGGAGCAAGCTTGAAGCTTGATTTTAGCGGAGTCGAGTTTAGCCTGACGGCGCTTTTTGCGATGCTAACCTATGAGGTTTTTAAAGCAAATCCACAATACAAAGTGCTATTTCTTGGCTTTGGCTGCGCATTTGCGGGGCTTTTTATCTTTCCTGCAAAATACTTTTTATTCGGCACTCTGATTTTCGGCACTGCGGTTTTGCTGCTCTTTCGTAAATACTTCGAGCGACCTTTGCGCGCGGGACGCAGGCTGCGAAAATTCCCAAAAAGGAGCAAGTAGTGGAAATTTTACCCTATATCTTTCTAGCCTCGATCGCTACGATTTTGACGCGATTTTTGCCGCTGCTGCTTTTTAAGAAAAAGACCGCGAGTCCAAGCTTATCGTATCTGCAGAAAAACTCCGGACTTTTGATAATGGTCGTTTTGACGATCTATGCGCTTAAGACGATGCTGCCTAGCTTTTCGGGCGAGCGGACTTTTAGCGCAGACGTGCTGCAAACGGCGGCGCTGCTATTTTGCCTGATTATGGCGTTTGTCGTGCATGCTAAATTCCGTAATTCGCTCGTTACGATAGCGCTTCCTACGCTAATATATATGGCGGCGCTGCGCTTTTTATTGAATTATTGATAAATTTATAAGTTAGTTTTCGATAAACTTCAAAAATTAATTTTTAAGTTTAAAAAAGGTTAAAGTTTTATGAATTTTATCAGTCAAATGGTGCATAGCTTCGCCAAAAAATACGCCGCCGAAACTATGCAAAAATCTCTTTATAACTCTCTTAGAATCGACATCACGCAAGAGAACATCGCTAAAATTCCAAACCCCGATAAAAAATATATGCTCTACATGCACGTGCCCTTTTGCCACACGTTTTGCCCGTACTGCTCCTTTCATAAATACGCCTACGAGCGTGGTGCGTGCAAGGCGTATTTCAGCGCGCTGCGCACCGAGATGCAGCGCACGAAGGACGCAGGCTACGACTTTGAGACGCTTTATGTAGGCGGCGGCACGACACTCATCGACGAGGATGAGTTAGCGCGCACGCTGGAGCTTGCCAAGTCGCTTTTTAGCATCAAAGAGGTCTCGTGCGAGAGCGATCCTAACCACATCGAGCCTGAGAACTTGCTGCGATTTCGCGGGCTAATAGACCGCCTAAGCGTGGGGGTGCAGAGCTTTGATGATGATATTTTACGTAAAGCTTCGCGCTATGACAAATTCGGCTCGGGCGAAATTCTGCAAGAAAAGCTATCCCGAGCGGTCGGAATTTTACCGATTTTAAGCCTGGATCTGATCTTTAACTTTCCGTTTCAAACTCGCGAAATTTTACTTCGCGACATTGAAGCAGCAAAGGCGGTAAAACCGGAGCAGATCACGCTGTATCCGCTGATGAAATCCCCTTTGATGCGCGATCAAATAGCACGAAGTCTCGGCGTTAGCAATGTAGATCACGAGGAGGAGTTTTACTCCATCATCTGCAAGGAATTTGCAAGCTGGCACCGCAGCAACGCATGGGCCTTCGCTCGCGAAAAATCAAACATCAACGACGAGTATGTAGGCACGAATCACGAATACGTAGGCATCGGAAGCGGCGCGTTTAGTTTCCTAGGCGGCAGGCTGCTCGTAAATGCGTTCAACCTCGAAGAGTACGCAAGCAGGGTGCGCAAAAACGAAAGTACCGTCATCGCCACTTGCGATTTTAGCAGATCCGAGCGCGCAAAATACCTCTTTTTGACCGAGCTTTTCAACGGCGAGATCGATATCGCTAAATTTAACGCCGCAAACGATTTAAGCCTGCGCCGCGAACTGGGCAGAGAGCTTAGCCTGCTAAGGCTTGCAGGAGCCGTGCGTATCGAGGGCGAGATCATCCGCACGACGGAATTCGGCGCGTATTTGTGCCTTGTTTTGATGAAGGAATTTTACACCGGCATGGACAAGGTGCGCGCGGCGTTTCGCGACGATGCCAAGATTAAGCGCGCAAAACAGCTCATCATTATGGACGAAAGCGAATCCGCCGCAGCTGGCGCGGCAAAAAGCGAGATAGCGTCGTAAATTTTGTGCCAGACCGCTACTAGCGCTTGGACGCACCCGCGACTTGAGCGCAAATACCGTCCGGCATTTAAAACACAAACGAATTTTTGATTTCAAAATTTAGGAAGCGTCACAATGAAACGCAGAATGATCAAGCTATTCATTTTATTTCTGTTTTTTGTCCTTGTATTTGAGCTCGTCGGCAATCTTTTTAACTTCGGGCACTTCCCGTTTCATAAGAGCTGCGAGGCGTTTATGATGATAAACCGCCATATGACCGGCGATTCAAACGACAAGTGCATAATGCAACTTATGGAGCAGGGCAATAAAAGAGATCTTTCGCTATATTACTATAAAACTAAATTTAATCTTGAGGAGCCATTGTCAGAGCTGGATGAAAAAGCTATAAAATTTTTAAATATTCCAAACTCGAAGATAATCACCGTAAATAAAGATGGCTTGGAAAAGAAATTTTTAATAAGCGATTAAATTTAAATAGCAAAGAAGCCCTGCTTCAATTGCAATATCAAAGCCTAACAAATCGAGAATTTTAAAATTTATAAAATTAAAGGAGGAGCAATGAGTAATCTAAAACTCATATAAAACTGGTACGCTTCCAAATGCGACGGAGAATGGGAGCATGAATATGGCCTTACGCTGGAAACGGTCGATAATCCCGGTTGGTGGATTGAAATCGATGGCGAGAGCGGGAAAAAGCCGATCAAAATAAATATCGATAGAGATGACGAGGATTAGTTTTTCATCAATGCCACGGAAAACGAACTCAAAGGAAGTTGCGGAGCCGAAAATTTAGAGGAATTATTGGAGTATGTGGTAAAATGGCTAACGGATTAAAATTTGACGGGAGCATTATGAAAGAGCTATATAAAATTTATCTGAAAGATAGTAAAAAGAATTTCATAGCCACTGGAAATACTACTCATTACGACGGCAACAAAATTCTGCCGCAGCCGTTTGCTTTAAGCATCGTTCAATACGACGGCGACAGCGGATTTTATCTGTTCTATCTTGACGAATCGGGGAAAGAGCAAACCGATACCTATCATGAAAGTATAGAGGATGCGTTTAAGCAGGCTGAATTTGAATTTGGCGTGAAGAAAGAGGATTGGAAAAATTTAAATTAAACAAGGCAGATAAAGAAACTTAAATGATCGAAGTCGAGATAAAAAACGAATCTTGCAAAAAGACCGAAGTAACGCTTGCAAATATCGAAATTGTTAAGGACGCCGTAAAGGAATTCGCCTATAAAAGCTTTAAGGGCAGTTATCTGTTTTTTGATATTTACGGCGAGATAGATAGGGATTTCCGCGTGCTTGGAGTAATCGGCGAAGGAGATGAGGACAATATCGGAAAAATAGATCTTAAAAAATATGAAACCAATGGAAGCGCCACCGATTTGCATTAGGAAGGCCGCAAGAGGCGTACCGGAACCAA
>NZ_CALIMQ010000326.1 GCF_938045535.1 uncultured Campylobacter sp.
TCCGCCTGCGAAAAGGGCGCAAAATTTCACGACGAAAATTTCGCTTGCCAAAGCGGCGCGATAGAGCTTGATAAAGTCGTTGCCGACAAAAGCTACTTCACGGACGCCGCAAACTCCACGCGCTGTGAAATTCTAACCCCATTGAAATTTGAAAGCAAGCTCTACGCCAAGGCTCGCGCGAACGTTAAAACCGTCGTACTTCCCGAAAGCGACGACGAGAGAATTCTACGCGCGGCTGCGATTATAAAGCAAAGCGGCGCTGCAAATTTGATCCTTCTGGGGCGCGAGGATGAAGTGCAAAAAAGCGCAAGCAAGCTGGGACTCGATCTAAGTGGCGTTAAAATTTTAGATCCGCAGACGGATGCGAGCTTAGAAAAATTTGCGCACGATCTTTATGAGCTTCGCAAGGCAAAGGGTATGAGCGAGGCTCAGGCGCGCGATCTCGTTCGCGATCGCACCTACTTCGGCACGATGCTCGTGTATGAAGGGCTAGCCGATGCGATGGTAAGCGGCGCGAGTACGACTACTGCGGAGACGATCCGCCCCGCACTTCAAATCATCAAGACAAAGCCCGGTATCGCGAGCGTTAGCGGCGCGTTTATAATGTGCCTGGATACGCAGGCTCTGCTTTTTGCCGACTGCGCCGTGGCGCCGAGCCCGAGCGCGGAGTATCTGGCGGGTATCGCGATCTCAAGCGCCGCGACCGCAAAGGCTTTTGGGCTTGAGCCACGCGTGGCGATGCTGAGCTACTCCAGCGGCGATAGCGGCAGCGGAGAGAGCGTAGAATTTATCAAAACTGCAACGCAAAAAGCGCGCGAAAAGGCGCCGGAGCTTTTAATCGACGGACCGCTGCAATTCGATGCCGCAGTCGATGCCGCAGTCGCTAAGAAAAAAATGCCCGGTTCCGCGGTCGCAGGGCGTGCGAACGTATTTATCTTCCCCGATCTTAACTGCGGAAATATCTGTTATAAGGCCGTTCAGCGCACCGCAGGCGCCGTGGCGATCGGGCCGATTTTACAAGGCTTAAAAAAGCCGGTAAACGATCTAAGCCGCGGCTGCAAGGTCGCCGATATCGTAAACACGATACTTATCAGCGCCATTCAAGCAGGAGAGAATTAATGGATATCCTAGTCATAAATTCCGGCTCGAGCTCGGTTAAATTTAAATTCTACGATATGCTAAATCACGCCTGCATCGCAAGTGGGCTCATCGAGGAGATCGGCTCGACGCACGCAAGCGGAAGCATCAATTGCGCCAACGGACGAAACATAAAAGTTGAAAACGAGCAAATTGCAAATCACGAAACCGCGATCGCAATCGCGATTGATCTTTTAAAACAAAGCGGAGTAATCAACGATCTAGCTCAAGTAGGCGGCATCGGGCATAGAATAGTCCAAGGTGCGGATTATTTCGACGCTCCTGCGCTCATAGATGAAGACGTAATGGCTAAAATCGCCGAGCTTGCGCCGCTTGCACCACTACACAATCCCGCAAATTTAGCGGGCATCAAATCCTGCCTAAAAATCGCTCCTAAAATTCCAAACGTCGCGGTTTTCGATACGATCTTTCATCAAAGCATCCCGCCTTATGCGTATATGTACGCGCTGCCGTATGAATTCTACGAAAAATATAAGGTTCGTCGCTACGGCGCGCACGGCACGTCGCATTGGTTTGTCTCGACAATGGGAGCGAAATTTTTGCGTAAAAAATACGAAAACTTCAACGCCATTACGCTACATCTTGGCAACGGCTCGAGCGTGAGCGCCATAGAAAACGGCAAGTGCATCGACACCTCAATGGGGCTAACGCCGCTTGAAGGCATCATCATGGGCACCAGATGCGGCTCGATCGATCCTGCGATCATCCCATACATCGAGCGCGTCGCGGGCTACAATGCGCAGGATATGGATGTCATAATGAACAAGAAAAGCGGGCTTCTGGGCATCTGCGGCGCAAGTGATCTGCGAAAGGTATATGAAAAGATGGAGGGTGGCGAGCCGCGCGCGAAACTTGCGTTTGAGATGCTCGTTTACAGCGTCGTTAAGATGATCGGAGCGTATTACGCCGTGCTCGGGCGCGTGGACGCTTTGATCTTTACCGGCGGTATCGGCGAGAATGCGCCGCATTTTAGGCAAAATGTCTGCGAGAAGCTCGCTCATATCGGCATCGAAATCGATGCGACAAAAAACGCAAAAAATACCGGCTCGATTAGAAATTTAAGCGCGGTAGATAGCAAAATCAAAACGCTCGTAATCCCTACCAACGAGGAACTTGCGATCGCCGAAGCTACGGTCGATACGATCAACAAAAACTCCGCGCAGATCGACTATCAGAAATACTCGGAATTTTAAATTTAATCTAGCGAAATTCCGCGGTTATTTTGCGAGCAGCGACGCCAACTTGCCTTTTTCGTTAGACAATTAAATTTTGGGTCTTGGCTGCAAGTCTGTTGGAGTTTGCTGGAGGTCCACTCCAGACCCTGTTTGCCTGGGTATCACCAATGGAGGCTGCAGAACAGCAAAGACTGCTGCCTGCTCCTTCCTCTGGAAGCTTCTTCCTAGAGAGTCACCTGCCAGATGCCAGCCAGAGCTCCCCGAAATGTCATCCGCCTCGTACTGAGCCAAATCGTAGTAGTG
>NZ_CALIMQ010000327.1 GCF_938045535.1 uncultured Campylobacter sp.
AATTTCGTAAAAAATTTGCCGAATTTTACACGAGTATTTTCTATTCTTATCTTTTTACTTTCAAATTCTAAATTCTGCATCTCAATCCCTAAAAATAAAATTGTGTATTTTATTGCCTCCAACCTTAAACGCACTATAAGCTCGCATATTTATATTATGCTTAATAAACGCAATCTATGCAAGGGCTTCCAAAAACGGATTAAATTTGGATTTGCATCCAAATTTAAAGCGATCCGTCGCTGCTGCTTTCGCGGGGTTTAGGAAGCGGCGAAATTTTAGTGTAATACTCTTCCTTGCCGTTGTATTGGCGGCTAAAAACGCCGTCCGGGACGGTGAAGTTGCGCTTGGTTTGCGGATATTCTTTTAAATAGGCATCTAAAAATTTTGCAAACACCGGTGCTGCGGTACGTCCGCCGCCCTCGACCTTTCGCATCGGTTTATAATCGTCGTTGCCATACCAGATTATGATCTGCAAATCCGGCGTAAAGCCGCAAAACCATGCATCTATGCTGTCGTTTGAGGTGCCTGTTTTGCCCGCTATATCGATGCCCTGCACGCGCGCGCGAGTACCGGTGCCGCGCTGCACGATATTTTTTAGCAGCGTAGTCATCAGATATGCCTGTTCAGGGCGCAGCACGCGACGTCTCTCAGGTTCGATAAAGCGAGTTTTGCCATCCTTATCGGTAATCGAAACGATAAATTTTGATTTTGCAGTAATCCCAAGCCCCGGAAACATCGAATACATCGTGGAGTATTCAAGCGGCGAAATTCCGTAGCTGCCGATAGCCACTGACAGGGCGGGCGGGACGTTTTTAAAGCCGAATTCGCCAAGCTTTTTTACCGCACGATCAACGCCGATAGATTGCATCAGATTGATCGAGGCAAGGTTACGCGAGCGTGTTAAAGCTTCTTTGATCGTGATGTAGCCGCTGTAAGTCTTGTCGTAATTTTTCGGCTTCCACGTTTTATCGCTGCCGTCGTCGAATTCTCTAGCTATATCGGGTACTTCGGTCATCGTCGAGTAGCCCATATCAAGGGCGATTTGATAGACGAAAGGCTTGAAGCTGGAGCCGGTTTGGCGCTGGGATTGGCTGGCACGATTGAAATTTGATTTCGCGTAATCCACACCGCCTACTAAGGCTAAAATTTCGCCGTTTTGTGGATGCGTGACGACCATAGCGCCGTTTACGTTGCTTGCATTAGCGTCTTTGTTGCGCTTTAAAATTTCATTGTAGCCGAAAACTAATGCCTCTTGCGCCATCGCCTGCGCCTTTAGATCAAGGCTCGTATCTATGCGATATCCGCCCGTGCGGACGTCCGGTAGAATTTTTTCCGCTTCTTTTATGATCTCATCTACGGCATACGGCGCTACGTTTTGCGTGAGCGTTTCGTTGTAGATCGTAGGCTGCTCGTTCATCGCAAGCTCATATTCGGTCTTATTTATCCAGCCGAGCTCATGCATCCTATAAATCACGTTATTGGCACGCGAAAGCGACAAATCCAGGTGCTTAGTAGGATCAAAGCTGCTAGGAGCTTTCGGCAAGCCTACTAAAATCGCGATCTCTTTAAGGCTTAAATCTTGCAAATCCTTTTTGAAATATCCCAAAGCCGCCGTGCGGATGCCGTAATATCCGTGCCCAAAATACACTTCGTTGAAGTAACGCTCGAGAATTTGTTCCTTGCTTAGGGCATTTTCTATTTTAAGCGATAGGATCGCTTCTTTAATCTTACGATCAAGCTTCTTTTCGCTCGAAAGAACTAAATTTCGCGTGATCTGCTGCGTAATCGTTGATGCGCCTTCGACGAATTTCATAGCCTTAACGTCCTTAATAATCGCCCTAAAAATCGCCTCGACATTCACACCGCCGTGTTCGAAAAACGCCGTATCCTCGATAGCTACAAGCGCCTCGATCACGCGACCTGGGATCTCGTCGAATTTTACATAAATTCTATTTTGTTCATTAAAAACGTTGGCTATCAAATTGCCGTTGCGGTCATAAATTTTAGTCGTAAGCTCGGGATGATAATCGATGATTGAGTCCGATTCCAAGCGGATTTGCGAGTAAAAATACAAAAAAATTCCGCCTGCGGCAAACGCACAAACCGTAATAAAACTAAATAAAACTCTTACCATACAAACCTCTTTAAAATTTCCAGATCAAGCCCCATCGCCGTGAATTTTGACCCACGCGAGCTTTTAATATATTTTTCGTTAAAGCCTTCGATACTCATCGCACCCGCCTTGCCACGCCAATCGCCGCTAGTGATATAGCCTTTTAAATCCGCTTCATTAAATTCCGCAAATTCAAAGCTTGCGACGCTGAGCGCCGAAAGCTCTAGCGCCTTACTGCAAAAAATCATCGCAGTATAAACGGCGCAGCTAGCACCACTTTGAGCTCGCAGCATCCTTAACGCGTCCGCTTCATCACGCGCCTTGCCTAAAATTTCGCCGCCGGCAAGCACGGAGCTATCGGCAAACAGCACTCTATCATAATTTTTATAAATTTTAAAAAACTGCACTTTCTTGGCCAAGACAACGCGGTAAGCATAGGTGCGTGCATCGTCCTTACTAATGCCGCTTTCGTCGAAATTAAAAGGAATTTGCGTAAATTCTATGCCGCTATCCTTTAGAATTTGCGCTCTAGTAGGCGAGCTGGAAGCTAAATAGATCATCAAAACTCGCCCACCGTCACGCCTAGATAAACGCAAATCAGCGTAACTACGATATTTAACGGGATGAAATATTTAACGACGATGATTAAATGCTCATTCGCCTCAAGTTCATCTCCCGCATCCAAAGCTCGCTTCAAAGATGAAATTTTATAATGCATGTAGATAAAATTTAGTAGTATAAAGCCGGCGCCAGCCCATAGCGTCGCAATCGCGCCTTTTACCATAGGATCTGAAAATTTAAAACCTCCGCCATCCGCAAGAAAAAATCCACTTACGCAAACGATCACCAAAAATAGCGCAAAGAACTGCTCATAGCGCTTCATATATCGTAAAATTTCTGCAAATTTTACATCCTTCGCATTCGCTTGGCTTTTACTGCTTAAATTCATAAAAATCCGTGCGATCAAAAATACGCAGATCTGCGCGCAGACCAAAAAAATCACGCTTAAAATGTGAATCAGCGGCAAAATTTGCGAGGCTTTGATGAAGCCGGTATCGATTTCGTTCAAATTTTACCTTTTGCGTAAGAGATCGCCTCTTTGATCGCTTCTTCGATTTTTAGCACGTCCTTACCGCCTGCGGTCGCAAAATCATCGCGTCCGCCGCCGCCGCCGCCTAAAATTTGCGCTGCTAGCTTAACCCACTCGCCAGCTTTGATCGGCGCGTTTTTAACGCCTGCTGCAATTGAAATTTTACCGTCGGTGCCTACTTGCATTAGCATTATCGCCGCCTTTTCGTGGCTATTTTTAAACTCATCTATCATAGTTTTTATATCACCGCTTTCGACTGAGGCTACGCAAAGTTTAGTATCGCCGACATTTAAAAAAGCCAGTGCATGGGAACTGCTTGCATGCTTGATCTGATCTTTTAGCGATCTGATCTCATCTTTTAATTTCTCAATCGCACGGAGAGGCTCAATCCCTTTTAGCTCCGCAGAAATTTCAGCAAGCTTAGCGCGATTTTGAAGCGCCAAATTTAAAGCCGCGCGCGAACAAACTGCCTCGATACGCCTAACGCCCGCACTTACGCCACTTTCTTTGACTATAAAAAACGACCCTATCTCGCTTAAATTACGCACGTGAATTCCGCCGCAAAGCTCCTTACTAATCTCTCCGAAGCTCACAACGCGCACCTTTGAGCCGTATTTTTCGCCAAAAAGCGCGATTGCACCGCTGTTTTTAGCGTCATCTATATCCATAATCTCAGTTTTTGCCGCACAGCCCTTGCAAACGGCATTATTTACAAATTCCTCGATTTTAGCTAGCTCCTCGACGCTAAGCGCCTTAGGATGCGAGAAGTCAAATCTTAAGCGGTCTGCTTCGACTAAGCTTCCTGCTTGAGCGATATGAGCCCCTAGCACCGCACGAAGCGCCGCGTGTAAAAGATGTGTCGCGCTGTGATGGCGAGCAATCTGCTCACGCTCCTCAGAAACCTTGAGCCCGACGATATCGCCAATTTTTAAGTTACGATTAAGGCGCAAGTGGGATAAATTTAGCCCATAAAATTTCTGCGTATCAAACACATCGGCTATGGACTCCACTTCGCCGCTATCGCCCGTTTGACCGCCGCTTTGTGCATAAAACGGAGTGATATCAAACATCGCCCAGCCGATATCGCCGGCTTTGAGCTCATCCACTTCCGCAAAATCCTCGTTAAGCAGTGCTAAAACCTTGCTCGTGCGGCTAAGCTCTTCGTAACCGCTAAATTTATTCTCACCGAATTTCTCTAGCAGTGCCTTGAAATCGCCACGGACGTTTTTATCGCCACTACCCTTCCATGCGGCTTTAGCTATCTGCCTTTGCTCACTCATAAGTGCATCAAATTTAGCTTCATCCACGCGCAAATTTTTCTCGCGCAGCATATCGGCGGTCAGATCGAGCGGAAAGCCGTAGGTATCATATAACTTAAACGCGACCTCGCCGCTAAAAATTTCTTTAGTGCGCGCAAGCTCTTCGTTAAAAAGCTCGATGCCGTTTGCCAAAGTAGCAAAAAACCGCTCCTCTTCGAGCTTGATCTGCTCCTTTACGGCTTGCTTTTTCTCGTTCAGATAGGCATAGTGCCCGCCCATCAGCTCGCATACTTTATCCACGAGGCGGTACATAAAAGGCTCTTTGATGCCGAGCAAATAGCCGTGGCGAACGGCACGACGCAGAATTCTACGCAAAACATATCCCCTGCCCTCGCGATTAAAATTTGTTCCCTGCGCTAGCAAAAACGTAACCGAACGGATATGATCGGCGATGACGCGATAGCTCGCGCCGCTTTCATAAACGTAAGGCTTGCCGCAAAGCTTTGCAACCTCATCAATTAGCGGCATAAAAAGCGAGCTGTCGTAGTTGCTAAACTTGCCTTCTTTAATCGCCGTGACGCGCTCAAGCCCCATGCCCGTGTCGATGTTCCTGTGGGGCAGAGGAAGGAGCGAGCC
>NZ_CALIMQ010000328.1 GCF_938045535.1 uncultured Campylobacter sp.
TATTTACTCTCCTCTGTCTATATAAAAGAATATCTTTTTTACAAAAGCCTTTCTTCGTTATTCATTATAAATAATTCTGTTCTTATTCCAGCAATGCATTTTTTGCCAATTGATCAGCCATTTCGTTGTACATGACGCCTGTATGGCTTGCCACCTTATGAAAATGAACCGTCAGCTGTCCTTTTATTAATTCATAATACTCCCGCAGCGCTTTTGTTCCCCGTTTATTCGCTTTCCACTCTCCGGTACACCATTTCTCTATACCGACATAGTCATAATATAAATTTATCTCCGATATCCCTTTTTCCAAACATTTTCCCATCGCAAACACTGCACCATGTATTTCTCCCGCCACATTCCGCATCTGCGCTTCTTCTGCATCAATAATTTTCTCTGCATAAGTTTCAACAGTTCCATGGTGGATAAAGACAACCCCAAACGAAAAGGTATCGGGAATTGTCGGAATATAAGAACCGTCTACATATACCGCCACTCTTAATTCGTCTTTCAAGGCTTTCACCTTTTTATCAGCAACATCCCCCAAGAATTCCATTGCTTCTTCTTTTGTAAAAAAGCCTTTGTAAGACGCACCGGGATATCCAATAACCTGCAATTTACAGTCATCCCAACTTGTAAACAAACCGGTTTTCCTGCCGGATTTCACAGCATACCATAATTTTTTTTTCACAAAAACGCTCCTTTATTATTCATATCCATAGGCTGCCTGTGGTAGTATAATAAAAACTGAATTTATTAGAGGATCATTATGTTAAAATTCAATTTATTACACACTTTCCCTGCTTTTACCATCAAAAACTATCGGACTTTTTTCCTTTCCCAATGGGTTGCTCTCATGGGGCTTTGGATGCAGCTTACTGCACAGCAGTGGCTTGTTTATGAAATTACTGATTCCCCTCTGCTGTTAGGTGTTCTGAGTACTATGCAATATATGCCAAGCCTCCTTTTCACACTGTGGACCGGTTTTTGGATTGATCGCCACAAAAAGAAAAGTATTTTGTTGGGAACACAGCTTATGTATATGCTCCAGGCTTTTCTTTTAGGGCTCATCCTGTGGAGCGGTCATACTGATTATTATTGGATTCTTCTTTTTGCATTTTTTCTCGGTACCATAGACTGTATTGATCTTCCCGCACGGATGGCTTTCATGCCTTACTTAGTGGGAACACAATACCTGAAAAGTGCAGTCAGCTTAAATTCCACCAACTTTAATATTACAAGAATGCTTGGTCCCATTTTAGCAGCTTTTCTTCTTAGCTATCTCAGCTACAGTACTATTTTCTTTTTGAATGCACTCTGTCTTATCCCTATTATCATTGTCTACTTGCGTATAAAAGTGGATGAACCCCAAAACCATACCATCTCAAACGATATAATGGGAGAAATCAAGGCAGGTCTCAGATACACGTTGCATCATAAAATTATTTTATCCTATTAAGACGATCTATATTAAAAAAGGAAAATTCCTGACCGATTTCGATCCTAAAGAGTATTCCGGTAGGCTCGATTACGACATTATAAACGAAAAGGGCGAGGTGCTTCATCAAGCAAGCAAGCGCCTAACATCCAAAAAAGCGGAGAAGTTAGCAGAGGACGGACTAAAGCTCATCGAATATCCGGCTGAAATTTTAGCCGAGCGCTACCTGGCCGATGCCATCGTCGATAAAAATAGCGGCGAAGTACTTTTTGATTCGCTAACTGCGCTAGATGAGGGCAAGCTAGCCAAGATCGCTAACACCGAGAAAAAATTTACGATCGCTAACGACCTAGCTAGCGGCGTAGATACTTCAATCATAAATTCTTTTATTCAAGATGCAGACGCGCTTAAGCTCTTGCAGCAAAGCGAGGGCATAGACGACGAGAACGATCTGGCTGCGATTAGAATTTACAAGGTTATGCGCCCGGGCGAGCCGGTGGTAAAAGAAGCGGCAAAGAGCTTCGTAAACGATCTGTTTTTCAACCCTGAGCGCTACGATCTGACCAAAGTCGGTCGTATGAAGATGAATCACAAGCTGGGTATCGAGGCACCGGAGTACGTAACCGTACTAACCAGCGAGGATATTATCAAGACGGCTAAATATCTAATCAGGGTTAAAAACGGCGACGGCTTCATCGACGATCGCGATAATCTCGGAAACCGCCGCATCCGCTCGATCGGCGAGCTTTTGGCAAACGAGATGCACCTTGGATTTATCAAGGTTCAAAAGGCGATTAAAGATAAATTTACCGGCATTAGCGGAAATTTAGACGAGCTTATGCCGTATGATTTCGTAAACCCTAAAATCATCACCACTACGCTTATGGAATTTTTCACCGGTGGCCAGCTAAGCCAGTTTATGGATCAGACTAACCCGCTTAGCGAGGTTACGCATAAGCGCCGTCTATCTGCGCTGGGCGAGGGTGGTTTAGTTAAAGAGCGCGCCGGCTTTGAGGTGCGCGACGTCCATCCTACGCATTACGGTAGAATTTGTCCTATCGAAACTCCGGAGGGTCAAAATATCGGTCTGATCAATACCCTAGCTACCTATGCGAAGGTAAATGATCTGGGCTTTGTCGAGGCTCCGTATAAAAAGGTCGTAAACGGTAAGGTTACCGACGAGATCGTCTATCTTACCGCTACG
Organism: uncultured Campylobacter sp.; assembly: GCF_938045535.1. Classification (GTDB taxonomy): domain Bacteria; phylum Campylobacterota; class Campylobacteria; order Campylobacterales; family Campylobacteraceae; genus Campylobacter_B. The sequence continues at coordinate 2,640 of NZ_CALIMQ010000328.1, forward strand.
CAGGAAGAGGGGCTCGTAATCGCTCCTGCGTCCGCTAAATTAGACGAAGAGGGCAATATCGTAGAGGAGCTTTTGGAGGTTAGAAAAGACGGCGAAAATATCATGGCTAAACGCGAGGATATTTCGCTGATAGACCTTTGCTCGGGTATGGTCGCGGGCGTAGCGGCGTCGCTGATTCCGTTTTTGGAGCACGACGATGCTAACCGCGCGCTTATGGGCTCGAACATGCAGCGCCAAGCCGTGCCGCTTCTGCACTCCACCGCTCCTATCGTCGGAACGGGCATGGAGGCGATCATCGCGCGCGATTCGTGGGAAGCGATCAAGGCTAAACGCGACGGCGTCGTAGAAAAGGTCGATAATAAAAATATATTTATTTTGGGCGAAGACGAAAAAGGTCCGTTTATCGATCACTACTCGATGGAGAAAAATTTACGCACTAACCAAAACACTACCTTTTCACAGCGCCCTATCGTGCGAAAAGGCGACGTGATAAAGGCGGGTCAAATCATAGCCGACGGTCCTAGCATGGACGGCGGCGAGCTTGCGATCGGCAAAAACGCTCTTATAGCTTTCATGCCGTGGCATGGCTATAATTACGAGGACGCCGTCGTCATGAGCGAAAAGATGATCCGCGCCGACGAATACACCAGCGTGCATGTTTATGAAAAGGAGATCGAGGCTAGAGAGCTTAAAGACGGCGTAGAGGAGATCACGCGCGACATCCCTAATATCAAAGAGGAGGAGCTTACCCACCTTGATGATAGCGGCATCGTAAAGATCGGTACTCACGTCAAGCCCGGCATGATCCTAGTAGGCAAAGTAACTCCGAAGGGCGAGGTTAAACCGACGCCAGAGGAGAGGCTTTTGCGTGCGATCTTCGGCGAGAAGGCAGGACATGTGGTAAATAAATCGCTCTACGCGACCGCCTCTATGGAAGGCGTAGTAATCGACGTTAAAATTTTTACCAAAAAGGGCTACGAGAAGGATCCGCGCACGAACAAAGCCTATGAGGATGAAAAAACCGAGCTCGAAAGGGAGCATCACGATAGGCTTTTGATGCTTGATCGCGAGGAGATGCTAAAGGTAGTGGCACTTCTTTCTAAAAGCGCTTTGCAAAGCGATCAAAGCCTCAATAAAAAAGATTATAAAAAGGGTGATAAGGTTAAAAAAGAGGAGCTTGAAAGCTCCAACCGCTTTACATTAAATTCCTTCGTCAAGGCTTATTCTAAAGCTGTTCAGAAGGAATACGAGGAGTTAAAAAATCACTTCCAAAACGAAAAGCGCAAGCTCAAAGAGGAACACGACGAAAAGATCGAAATTTTAGAAAAAGACGATATCTTGCCAAGCGGCGTAGTTAAGCTCGTTAAAGTCTACATTGCAACCAAGCGTAAACTAAAAGTGGGCGATAAGATGGCGGGCCGCCACGGAAATAAGGGTATCGTTTCAAATATCGTCCCTGAGGTCGATATGCCGTATCTGCCTAGTGGACAGCGCGTGGATATCGTGCTAAATCCTCTCGGCGTTCCTAGCCGTATGAATATCGGTCAGATAATGGAGAGCCACTTGGGTCTTGTGGGTTGGCGCTTAGGCGAGCAGATCGCTAAAATTTTAGAGGAGAAAACGGGTGAATGGATAAAAACCCTTCGCGCCAAAATGATTGAGATCGCAGGCGTTTCCAAACTAATGCAGGCTAAAAAAACGCTTGAGAAGATCAGCGACGAGGATCTTTTAAAATACGCTAGAGATTGGGCTAAGGGCGTTAGATTTTCCGCTCCGATATTCGAAGGTATCGTGCCGGAGGACTTCAAAAAGCTATTTGAGATGGCGGGCATCGATCAGGACGGCAAGACCGAGCTTTACGATGGTCGCACCGGCGAAAAGATCAAAGAGCGCGTAAACGTGGGCTGCATGTATTATCTCAAGCTGCACCACCTAGTCGACGAAAAGGTTCACGCAAGAAGCACCGGTCCTTACAGCCTAGTTACGCAGCAGCCGGTCGGCGGCAAGGCGCTATTCGGCGGTCAAAGATTTGGAGAGATGGAAGTTTGGGCTCTGGAAGCATACGGCGCTGCATACACGCTTCGCGAAATGCTAACGATCAAATCCGACGACGTTGATGGACGTTTGGCTGCGTATAAAGCGCTGACAAAAGGCGAAAACGTTCCGTCTACCGGAATTCCTGAGACATTTTTTGTTTTAACAAACGAGCTTAAATCGCTTGCTCTAGACGTTGAAATTTACGAGAATGGAGAGAATAAATGAGCGATAATTCAAATTTAGAAAGAATAGAAATAAAAGAGGACGCCAGAGTCCACGATTTCGATGCGTTTGCAATCAGGCTTGCTAGTCCCGAGCAGATCAAAGCCTGGAGCCACGGCGAGGTCAAAAAGCCCGAGACTATTAACTACCGCACGCTCAAACCGGAGCGCGACGGGCTTTTTTGCGCTAAAATTTTCGGCCCCGTAAGAGACTATGAGTGCATCTGCGGCAAATATAAGAAGATGCGCTACAAAGGCTGGAAATGCGAAAAATGTGGCGTCGAGATCACGAGCTCGAAGGTTCGCCGCACTAGAATGGGGCATATCGAGCTGGTAACGCCGGTGGCGCATATTTGGTACGTAAATTCCTTGCCTAGCCGCATCGGTACGCTTCTAAATATCAAGATGAAAGATCTTGAGCGCGTGCTTTATTATGAGGCTTACATCGTAGAAAGCGCGGGCGAGGCATTTTACGACAACGAAAATTCCAAAAAGGTCGAGAAATACGATGTTTTAAATGAGGAGCAGTATCAGAGCCTAAAAGAGCGCTTTTCGCAGACAGGCTTCGTCGCCAAAATGGGCGGTCAGGTGATCCGCGATATGCTAGCCGAGCTTGATTTGGTCGAAATTTTAAATTCTTTGAAGGAGGAGATGGCTAACACAAACTCCGAAGCGAAGAAAAAAACCATCGTCAAGCGTCTAAAGGTCGTCGAGAGCTTTTTAAATTCTGGCAACCGTCCTGAGTGGATGATGATTACGAATCTTCCCGTGCTGCCTGCCGATCTGCGCCCGCTTGTAAGCCTTGAGGGCGGCAAATTTGCGGTTTCGGACGTAAACGATCTGTATCGTCGCGTCATAAATCGAAATTCTAGGCTCAAAAGGCTGATGGAGCTCGATGCACCCGAGATCATCATCCGTAATGAGAAACGAATGCTTCAAGAGGCGGTGGATGCGCTTTTTGATAACGGACGTCGCGCTAACGCCGTAAAGGGCGCCAATAAGCGACCGCTTAAATCTCTAAGTGAGATCATTAAAGGTAAACAAGGTCGCTTCCGTCAAAATTTACTCGGAAAGCGCGTGGATTTTTCGGGTCGCTCCGTCATCGTCGTGGGTCCAAATTTACGCATGGATCAGTGCGGTCTACCTAAGACGATGGCGCTTGAGCTATTCAAGCCGCATCTAATCGCACGCCTGCAAGAGAAGGGCTATGCAACGACCGTTAAGCAGGCTAAAAAGATGATCGAAAATAGGATCAATGAAGTTTGGGAGTGCTTGGAGGAGGTCGTAAAGGACCATCCCGTCATGCTAAACCGCGCGCCTACGCTTCATAAGATGTCTATTCAGGCGTTTCATCCCGTGCTCGTCGAGGGCAAGGCGATCAGACTGCATCCGCTAGTCTGCGCCGCGTTCAACGCGGACTTCGACGGCGATCAGATGGCAGTGCACGTGCCGCTTAGCCAAGAAGCGATCGCGGAATGTAAAATTTTAATGCTAAGCTCGATGAACATCTTGCTTCCTGCGAGCGGAAAGCCCGTCGCGGTGCCTAGTCAGGATATGGTTTTAGGAATTTATTATCTAAGCCTCGAAAAGCCGGGTGCAAAAGGAACGAATAAAATTTTTGCAAACGTCGATGAAGTAATGCTCGCCGTAGAGGCAAATGCGCTAGACATCCACGCTAAGATCAAAACGATGATCGATCGCCGCATTATCTTTACGACCGCGGGCCGCTTGATCATCAAATCAATCCTACCTAGCTTTATTCCGGATCATCTTTGGAATAAGATCATGAAGAAGAAGGATATCGCCGAGCTTGTCGATTACGTCTATAAA
>NZ_CALIMQ010000329.1 GCF_938045535.1 uncultured Campylobacter sp.
AGGGAAGTCGTGGCGGAAATGGCAACCGTCGTAGCAATGACAATCGCCGTGACCGTCGCCTTCTGCAAAATTCTATCCGGGCGGCGTTCCGATATGAAATTTATCCGCTGCGGCTTTATAAAATTTGATTAAATTTTCCTGCGCGCCGCGTTAAATTCCATAGCGCGAATGTTTTATAGCAAAACAGCGTGCGCGGCGTATAATAGGGTGTGCCGATAAATCCAGCAAAAGTGCTAAATTTATCGGCGTAAAAAAAGGAGAAAGATGAAATTTTTAGACCGCTTGGGCGTGGATAGGAGCAGCTTTGCCGATCTGTTTTCGGCATGTTTGGGTTGCGGCGTAAGGGCGCAAGAGATGGGCTCGAAGCTGATCGTAAAGGGTAGGCACTGGTCTGTGGATTTTGAGCGCAGCGAGACCCTCTTCGGCGACGATGCGCCGCGCGCCATTTTATATATCGGCAGCGAAGCAAACGCCAGCCGCACGTGGCTGTGGGGGTACGAGAACATAAATCACCTCGATGAGCGGCTACTTACCCTTGCGCGAGATGTGCGCGACTTCGACTTGCGGCACGAGCTAGCGGAGCTTGGCACGCCTAAGCTTGCACTAAGTGCGGAGATAAACGGGCATGCTCTAAGCGCGATTGCGTGCGGGCTATCGCAGGAGCCGTTATGTTACTACCGCTGCCCGCACGCCGGCGGAGCGGTATTTGTGGCGTTCGCGGCAGGCGAGTGCGTGGCGCCAGATGGTACGATCAAGCCCGGTATGGACGCAAGCGAGCTCATCTCTTTGGCGCGCGATTACATAGGCGCATTTCAGCTAAATCACGCCGTTTTATCGGGGGCGCTTTTGCTTAGAAACGGCACGAAATTTAGCGAAGCGACGGGCAAGATCGTAGCGAATTTTAAAAATGATGCGCTCTTTTCGTTTGATAATTTGGGGCGGTTAAGCGAAGTGGAGTTTGTTGTATAGAGCCGCAAATATCGCGCCGTGCATTCGCGGCTTTGAAATTTACGCTGCCAAATTTTGCCCTGCAAATTTATATCGTAGAATTTTTCGTCTTGAAATTTTGCTCGGTAGAATTTGCATCGCGAAATTCTGATGTGTGAAATTTTGCCTTAAATTTTGCGTTGTGAAATTCTACTGTTCTATCCGCGCTCAAGCCTCTAAATTTTAAGACAAAATCAGCCGCCGTCGATGTCGAAATCAAGATGCTCTTTGAAATAGGCGCGCAGCCTGCGGCGGTCGTTGCGACCGGGCGTGATCGCAAACCACAGCACGCGGTCGTTCAGATCCTTGCCACGGATCAGCACGGTGTCGCGCAGCAAGATGTCATGAAAGTCGCCGTTTAGTTTCCAAGATGAGAGCGCCTTGGCGAAGAAAAAGAT
>NZ_CALIMQ010000330.1 GCF_938045535.1 uncultured Campylobacter sp.
GTTTTCATTAACCCGGTCTTTTAGGTTTATACGAAATTTTAAAATTTCGTTTTGTCGGTCCCAATGAAATTCCGCTAGGTCGTTCGGAGGGCGTCGTTTAGCCTATCTTGCGTGAAATTTGCGCTCAGATAAATCCTGCCCGCTCAAGTTTTAAAGCTAAGCTAAGCTTTTTGAAATTTAGCTCAGCAAAATTCGTGACCTTAAAAATTTGCCAGCTTAGTAGAGTTTAAATGCCTGACGGAATTTGCACGCTTGAAGGAATTTATTAGCCAAGCAATTTTATAAAATTCCGCTCGCTTTAGCTTGCGCGAAATTTTTAAAATTTCATTTTGCTAAAGCTCTTGCGCAGCTAGGTTTGCGCAGAATTTTTCAAAATTTCATTTTGCAAAGCCTTATGACTATGAGGTTTGCGCAAATTCTATCTAGCTTTGCCTCTAAATTTTAAAGTAGGGCTAGGCTTTTAAGATTTTACAGTTTGGGCCCAGCGGCTCAGCTCGGAGGATAAATGTTTGAAATTCTAAAGGGGCTCGATTACACGCCGTTTCTCGTCTCATTAAAGCTTGCGAGTTTAACGACGCTCGCGCTGTTTATCGTCTGCGTGCCGCTCGCGTTTTTTATGGCGAGAAAAAATTTCCGCGGCAAAAGCGTGATCGAATCGATCATCTCGCTTCCGCTCGTGCTGCCGCCCTCGGTGCTAGGGTTTTACCTGCTCATTTTTCTATCGCCGTATTCGGTGCTAGGGGAGTTTTTTGACAAACACTTCGGGCTTCGGCTCGTATTTAATTTCAGCGGGCTAGTGATCGCGAGCTGTATCTACTCGCTGCCGTTTATGTTTTCGCCGCTGGTTTCGGGCTTTCGCTCGCTTCCGCGCTCGCTTTTTTGGGCGTGCGATTCGCTAGATAAGAGCTATTTCTCCAAGCTTTTCCGCGTTGCATTGCCCGCGATACGCCACTCTCTGCTTAGCGCCTTGGTGATCTGCTTTGCGCATACGATGGGCGAGTTTGGCGTCGTGCTGATGATCGGCGGCAGCGTGAGCGAGCAGACCAAGGTCGCCTCCATTGCGATTTACGAAGCGACTGAGACGCTGGATTTTGCGCAGGCTCACGCGTATTCGGCGCTGATGCTGCTCTTTAGCTTCGCCGTGCTTTTGATTATGCATTTTTTGGGCGCAAAGGGCGCGAAAATACAAGCTTAAATCGGCTTTAAAACGAAATTTGCTAAAATCCCGCAAAATTTGGAATTTGGCATGAAAAACAAAAAAGACTTCGTTACCGAAAGATTTAACGCCGCCTTGATTTTAGGCGCTGCGTTGCTTACGCTTGTAGTAGTTTGCGAGATTAGCTTTTTGCGCACTAGGATCGCTACGCAGCTTGATTTGCGGACGCGCACGGCGATTACTTTACTTAAAAATACCGACGAGTCGCTTTTTAGCGAGCTTGAAATTCTAAAAGAAAATATCATTTCTTTGGACGCAAGGCACGAAGCTGCACAAAGCGAGCTTTATGCGGATTTGATCCGCAACGCCGTAAAATCTTCTCATAGATTTGACGCTATTTTTTATCTGTGCGCCCACGGCGCGGAACAGGAGAGCTTGGCGCTTTTTTCATCGGATGCGCGCATTTCGGATCTTGGCGAGATACGGCTTGCGGATATCGCAAGCGAGCTAAAAAAGGATGAATGGATATCGCGCTATATGATGATGGATGGGGCGTGGCGGTATTTTTTGATCAAGCGTGTAAATGCTGATTCATATCTGCTAGGCTTTGCCAACACTGCTAGACCGATTGCCAGGCTCTCCTCGCTGGGCGATATTTTGGTCTTTAATGCCGAAGGTAAATTTTTTAACGCTCCTGGCAGCGTAACCGATATATTGGGGCAGGATTTTGATTTTTCGCGCCTAGGCGAAGTGGTGAGCTTCGAAGACGAATCGGGGCTAGGCTTTGCATATCTTGCGAAATTTGGGGATAATTTCGTAATGGCTCGCGAACGAGCCGGCTATTTTTTGGGCGCGGACGATTTTATCGTCGTAGCGCTAGCGGCGGCTATTTTAGCTTATTTGATCCTTCTAATTTCAAATTTTACGTTTTTAAAAAAGCGCGTTTTCATCCCGCTTGCAGCAGTTCAAAACGCTCTGCGCCAAGGGGATTACCACTCCAAAATCCGCGATATAGAAGCGCTAAATCCGCTAAGCTCCGTCTTAGAAATTTCTAAATCCATAGACGAGGTTTTGAAGTCTAATTTGCGCCACGGCGATTTTAGCCTCAGCTTTAAAGATGCGCTAAAATACAGCTCTCTTTCGGTGCTTAGCATCGATAACGTCGCAGGCACGATCGAAAGCGCTAGCAACGGCGCGCGCGAGCTTTACGGCGATGACGTCGTAGGACGGAATATCTTCGCGCTGCAAGCAGGCTCATTTTACGATCACGCCTATCAAACCCAGCGCGCAAACTATGTCAAAGAAAACTATGTCGTAACCCGCCAAGAGACCAAAAATGGCGTCAAAGACCTTTATGTTAAAAAATCTTATATCCGCGACGGAAGTAAAATTTCAACCCTTTTTGTGGTACTTGATGCGTCAAAATATCGCAGATTTTACGATGAAACCAAGCAAAAATATGAGTATTTAAATCACGCACCTATCGTTACGCTCGTGTTTGACTACACTTCGGGCAAGATCGTAGATGCTAGCAAAAATATAAAAGAGCTTTGGGGTTACGAAGCGGCGCAGTTTTTAAGCGGCGAGATAAGGCTATGGGATTTGTTGGATGAAAAGGACGCGAATGAGGCTAAAAATGAAATTTTAAACCGCTTAGCCGATATGCCCGCAGAAGAGCTAAGCTTTTCTCAAAGCTATAAAATTCGCCACAATGACAATATCCGCTATAGCTACGAAGTGAGCATCTATGTCAAAAAGTCCGCCGCCAGGGCTGCGTTTTATTTTCAAAATATCGATGACGATGTTAAGGCGATCCGCGGCTTGCAGGAGGATTTGGACTTTTATCGCACGGTAATCGAGACTAGGAATTTTTGCACCTGCTTAATCGACCTTGATGCGCAGACGCTATCGTTTGATAAAAATTACTTTAAAATTTTAAAATATCGCGGCAAAAGGCTAAACACTGCGATGAGCTTTGGGGAGTTTAGTTATGAAATTTACTTCGCGGATTTAGAGAATTTCAATAAAATGATCCGCGAATGCACCGCCGGGCTTAGGAGCGATTTTAGCTGCGAATTTCGTCTGCGAAACGCCGCTAATGCCTATACTTGGATTAGTATGCAAGGCTACGTCACCGAAAAGCACGGCTCTCGCTCTCGCCTTGTAAAAACTACGCTCGAAGATATCAGCTCGCGCAAGCAGACGGAGCTGGAGTTAAATTTAAACGCCAACGTCTTTTCGCGCTCGCTAGAGGCGATTTTAATCACAGATGAGAGCGGTCGCGTGCTGCGCGCTAATAACGTCTTTTATGAAATCACCGGCTATAGCGAAAGCCAAACCATCGGCAAAATTCCAAATTTCTTCGCTCCTACGGAAGGCGGAGCAGACGTGATGGAGAGGATTAGAAAAAATCTCGTCGGCAAACAGACCTCTTACAAAGATGAAATTTACGGACTAAAAAGAGGCGGTGGCACCTTTCCTGCGCTATTTACGGCAATTGCGATAAAGGATGATTTTTCGCTCACCTCAAATTTCATTTTGATGTTTACCGAAATTTCGCAGATAAAGCAAAAAGAGAGCGAGCTAGCTAAGATCGCCCACCATGACGCGCTTACGGGGCTTCCGAACAGAGTGTATTTTATGAAGGCTGCGCAGAGATTTACCGCAAACTCGGGCGAAAATTCCAAGCTTATGGCGGTGCTTTTCATCGATTTTGACGGCTTTAAGGCGATCAACGACACCTACGGGCACGAGGTCGGCGATATGTTTTTGCAGGCTATCTCAAAGGCGATGAGTGGGCTACTGCGTAAAGGCGATATCTTGGCGCGCTTAGGCGGCGATGAGTTCGGCGCCATCATCGGCGATCTGCAAAGCAAGGATGCCGCGCATGTGCTATTAGATCGTCTGCTTGGAATTTCAAAGATGAAATTTAATCTTAAAGGCAACGAAATTAGTGCAAGCATCAGCGTTGGCGCAGCGTTTTACGACGGCAGCGAAAAGATCGATTTTTCAGGACTTTTATCGCGCGCGGATAGGGCGATGTATCGCGCCAAAACGAGCGGCAAAAACCGCTACTGCATCTTTGAGCGCGCCGAAGCAGACGGGCTTAGCGAGGAAGGGATTGCTGCGGCGATCGAAGAAGGGGAGTTTTTCGTGCTCTATCAGCCGATCATTAGCGGCGCGCAGATTTACGGATATGAGCTGCTTTTACGCTGGGATCGCGGAAAGCGCGGAATTCTTGCCCCGCAGGATTTTGCGCAGATATTAAGCGAGCCTCGATTTGAGTTACCGATCTCAAAATTTGCGTTTTCAAAGATGATGGAATTTAACGCTCAAACAGGCGCAAACTGCTCTATAAACGTAAGTTTAGCTGTGCTTACAAACGACGAATTTTACGATTTCGTAGCTCACAGCTTGCGAGACAGAGCTAATGCAAAAGGCGAGTTAATGTTTGAGATAACCGATTTTAGCGAGCAAAATTTTAAGGAATTCGCCCCTGCGCGTGGGCGTTATGCAGATCTTGGGGTTAAATTTGCCCTTAATAGTGCAAATAAAAGCAATATTCCATTCTTGAATGCCCAGCCTTTCGATATCGTTAAAATCGACCGCGAGCTCTGCCTTGACATAGGCAAGAAAAAAAATGCTATCCGAACGATGGTGGAGATCACGGGCAAACTAAAGCGGGAGTTTGGATTCGCAGTAGGTGCTCAAGGGGTCGAAAACGCGCTGTCGCTGCGGCTCTTAAACAATTTGAAATTTAACTATCTGCAGGGAAATTTTATCGCAAAAGCGCTTGATCGCAGGGAGATAGACGCTTTCATCGCGCGCTTTAAAGACACGCCCAAGCTTGCAGCCATCGACAAAGATGAGTTTATCAGCTTTTTAAACGCGCTTGATTACAAAGAGCTTGCTTTAAGCTTCGTTTCGCGCGCCGATGCAGGCGATCTGAGCCCCGGAGAGTTTGAAGGCTTTAGAGCAAAATTCGGCGAAATTTTAAATAAAACTCAAAGCGCGGGCAGCGAAAAATTTGCGCTAAATACAGAAATACGTAAGCAAATTTTAGATATTCTTTCGCTTGATTACCGCGTTTTGGCAAGCTTCATTCAGAGCTTTAAAACGCGGCTAAATCAGTTCATAAGCGATTTGGAGGCAGCATGATAGATAGCGTTAGCGCCGATTTCGATCACGAGATACCCAACGGCTCGAGGCTTTATTTCGGAAAGAGCGCACAGCTCAAGCGCGAGCTGGAAAATAAAGCGAGCGAAATCCTCGTTAAAAACGGCTTTAGCGAAATTTTAACGCCATATTTTTCATATCATCAGCACCTAAGCGTCGCGCCGCAAAAGCTTCTTAAGCTCTCCGATCCCACGAACCACGAGCTCGCGCTTCGCGCAGACAGCACCGTGGACGTCGTGCGCATCGTGCGCAAACGGCTGAAAGACGATAAGCTAAGGCGGCTATTTTACGTCCAGCCGACCTTCAAATACCCAAGCGACGAATTTTATCAGATCGGCGCGGAGCTAATCGGGGAGAAAAACCTGCCGCTTGCGATCAAAATCGCGCAGGAATTTTTTAAAGAATTTGATCTTATGCCCGCGCTTCAGCTGAGCAATATCGAAATTCCGAAAAAAATTTGCGAAATTTTAAATCTGCCGCTTGAAATTTTTGAAAAGGGCAAGATTGAGACGCTGCTTGAGCAAAATTTGCCTTGGTTGGACGCTACGGCTCGCGCCACGTCGCTAAAGGACGTGCAGGCTCTGCGTGCGCAGGTGCCTGAAGAGCTAAAGCCGTGTTTGGATGAAATTTTAAATTTAGGCGTAGATTACGAGTATATCCGCGTTTCGCTGCTGTATTACTCTAAAATGCGCTATTACGACGCGCTATTTTTTAGATTTTTAGACGCGGACGCAGTGTATTGCAACGGCGGAAATTACGAAATAGACGAGCTAAAATCCAGCGGCTTTGCGCTGCTAGTGGATGCTTTGATAGAAAAAATCATGCAAAAGGATGAAAAATGAGCAAAGTTGACGTAGTCATCGGCGCCCAGTGGGGCGATGAGGGCAAGGGCAAGATCGTAGATATGATAAGCGCGAATTACGATTTCGTATGCCGCAGCAGCGGCGGGCACAACGCAGGCCACACCATCGTCATAAACGGCGAGAAATTTGCGCTGCATCTGGTGCCTAGCGGCGTGCTTCATAAAAATATCATCAACATTATCGGAAACGGCGTCGTCATCAACCCCGACGTGCTGATTACCGAGATGGCGCAGTTTGAAAATTTAAAGGGCAGATTTTTCATAAGCGAGAAGGCGTTTTTAAATTTACAGTACCACTCGCTGATCGATCAGGCGCGCGAAAAGAGTAAGGGCGAGCTTGCGATCGGCACCACCGGTAAGGGCATAGGGCCTGCGTATGCCGATAAGATCGCGCGCACGGGGCACCGCGTAGCGGAGCTTTTGGAGCCCGAAAGGCTTGTCGAGGCGCTATCGCGGGATTTCGCTTCGCATGAGAGCGTTTTTGAAAAAGCGGGGGTTAAAATTCCTAGCAAGCTTGAAATTTACGATGAGCTAAAGCGATATAAAAGCGCGCTTGAGCCATACATCGCAGATACCACGCACATGCTGTGGAAGGCGCTTGATTACGACAAGCGCGTGCTCGTAGAGGGGGCGCAAGGAAGCTTGCTTGATATCGATCACGGCACCTATCCTTACGTCACGAGCTCGACGACTATCGCGGGCGGGGCTTGCAGCGGGCTCGGGCTTGCGCCGAAAGATATCGGCACGGTGATGGGAATTTTAAAAGCCTACACCACCCGCGTGGGCAACGGCGCGTTTCCTACCGAGGATAAGGGCCCGCAAGGCGAGGCGATGCGCGAGATAGGCAAAGAGTACGGCACCACGACGGGCAGGGCGCGTCGCTGCGGCTGGTTCGACGGAGTGGCTACGAAATACGCCGTGCGCCTTAGCGGCATCGACAAGCTCGCGCTTATGAAGCTTGACGTCCTAGACGGCTTTGAGAGCATTAAAATTTGCCGCGCATATCGCTACAAGGGGGAGGAGATCGATTATTTTCCGATCGATTTGGAAGCTGCCGAGCCGGTTTATGAGCAGATGCCTGGCTGGGACAGCGTCAAGGGAATTTCAAAATTTGAAGATCTGCCGCAAAACGCGCAAAATTATATCCGCAAAATAGAGGAGCTAAGCGGCGCGAAAGTGGGCTTTATCTCTACCAGTCCCGAAAGAAGCGACACGATAATTTTATAAAATCGGGCGGAATTTTAAGAATTTTAAAATTCCGCCGTTTGCAAACGCGGGCGGCGCGACCGCTCGTAGAACTGAATTTAAAGGAACGATCATGCGAATACGACTACCACACGTGCCATATATCGCGCATAAAATAGCGCTGGATCTGTTAAACTCGGGCTGTGTTACGCTTAGTGCAGGCATAGAGCCCGTCGCGAAGGAAGCGGATGAGATCATAAGGGGCGATCTGCAAAAAGAAAGAACGATAGACGAGCGCGCAAACGAGCTGATAGATGAGCGCGTAAGCGAGCTAGATGAGATGAGCGTGAATAAAAAAGATATGTTTTGGCTCATCAAACGCCACATCGCAAACGACGAGAATTTCGAGCTAAATTTCGAGGATCGCTACGGCACCATATCGCATAAAATTTTAGAAACCGTTTGGAAGAAAAATTTGATCGATTACAAAGTCTCCGAAAACAGGCTAAAGACGATAATTTATAACGCGATCGACGAATATCTTAAAAATTATCAAAAGATTGAGGATGCGGTCTATGAAAAGATCGATGGCTACAAGCAAAAATTGATCCCAGGCACCGAAGAATACGAGCTTGTGTTCGAAAAGCTCTACGAAGAGGAGCTAAGAAAACGGGGCATGCTGTAATGAACGCGTATATCTACATAGAAAACGGCATCTACCTGCAAGCTAAGGCGTTCGGCAAGGGCGGCAGCGCATTCGGCGAGCTCGTGTTTAACACCTCCGCCACGGGCTACGAGGAGATCATCTCGGATCCCAGCTACGCGGGGCAGTTCATTATCTTTACGATGCCCGAAATCGGCATCGTAGGGATCAACGAAAACGACAAGGAAAGCTCCAAAATCCATGCCAGCGGAATTTTCGTAAGAAATTTTAACAACGAGCCTTCAAATTTCCGCTCGCAGATGAGCTTGGAGGATTATTTTCTGCAAAACGAAAAATTCGGCGTTTACGACATCGACACTAGATTTTTAACCAAGATGCTGCGCGACGAGGGCAGCCTGCGCGCCTTCGTTTCGACCGAGATCAGCGATAAGGCGGCTCTTAAAAAGGCGCTTAGCGAGTCTGCGCGTATAGAGGAGATCAACTACGTAAGCATCGTAAGCACGAAGACGCCGTACAAGTACGCATCGGGTCGCTGGAACGCCGAGCGCGGAAGCTACTCCCAGCCCGCAAGCTGCGGCAAAAAGATAGCCGTGATCGATTACGGCGTCAAGCGAAACATTCTCAACGAGCTTTGCGATCTGGGGCTCGGCGTCGAGGTTTTCCCGCACGACGTTAAAGCGGAGAGCTTGATCGCTAAATTTAAAGAGGGGCAGATCGACGGCGTGTTTTTATCAAACGGCCCGGGCGAGCCGCGCATGCTTAAAGAGGAGATCGCGCAGATCAAAAAGATGGTCGAAGCGCGCGTGCCGATTTTTGGAATTTGTCTGGGCCATCAGCTGTTAAGCAACGCGATGGGATATGAGACCTACAAGCTGAAATTCGGCCAGCACGGCGCAAACCACCCCGTGCAAAACCTGCGCACCAAATCGATCGAGATCACCGCGCAAAACCACAACTACAACGTCCCCGAAACGATAGCGCAGATCTGCGAGATCACGCACCGCAATCTTTTCGACGGCACGATCGAGGGCGTGAGATACAGGGAGTATCCCGTATTTTCGGTGCAGCACCACCCAGAAGCCAGCGCAGGGCCTACGGAGAGCAAATATATCTTTAAAGAATTTCTTGAAATTTTATGATTTTTGAAATTTTGCCTGCACTAAATTTTATCGCAGTCGCGCGGTAAAATTTTAAATTTACGGCAAGCTTTAAATTTTTAACGCGGTCTTTGCATTGTAAATTTAAAGCTCGTCGCAGCCTGGATAATCGCAAGTCGGAGTAGTGAGTAAAGCACGCTTTTGCGAACTAAGGATTGTCGCGGTGATTTTGGATTAAGCAGCTTTTTGGATGAAACAGATCTGCGCTAGTCGCGATTTTAAATTTAAACTGGCTGCGCGCCGCATGCTTTTCATTCGTGTGATTTCGTGTCCGTATAACTTCTAAGCTCGCAGCTAAATTTCATGCGTTTTAAATTTAAAAATTGGCTTGACGCACTTAGCCCTTTCAAAACAGATCCTGCGGTACATTTAGCATGGCTTCAAGCTCTTTAAATTTGACGAACCATTTTGTTGCCGTTAAAAGTTTCGCTAGCAAGCTGCCCTGTCGCTCGTAAAATTTTTTCTAGCGCCGTTCGCTCACTAAAATCTTATTGACGCAGTTTTGCCAGTTATGCCTAGTTTTTTGGTAAACTATACCTGCCCTTAAAATCTTATCAGCGCTGTTTTTATTTCTCTCTAAAAGCCATTTGCCTAAAATAAAATTCCACTCCGCCGCGTAGTGAAATTTTACCTGCGCCAGCTTTGGAATTTTACTTTCAGCCGCTCTTAAATCTCTTTTGCACCGATAAGATTTAGCCCGCATCACTTTAAATTTTGCCAATCTCTATGCTGCAGTTTTTACTCACGCTTCTTTTTTAATCCCGCCCATATTTGCACCTAAAATAAGAGTTGTGTTACTTTATGAAATTAAATTTTTAACTTAACATTATTTTAAGCTCAATAAAAGAGAA
Source organism: uncultured Campylobacter sp. (assembly GCF_938045535.1). GTDB lineage: Bacteria > Campylobacterota > Campylobacteria > Campylobacterales > Campylobacteraceae > Campylobacter_B. The sequence goes on from NZ_CALIMQ010000330.1 coordinate 10,052, forward strand.
AATTTGAAAGAATTTCGTTTGAAATTTCGCCTTTAGGGGTCTGCTATGAGCTGCGCTTTAAAAGAGCTGGACGTCTTGCTAGTCGAGGATGATACTAAATTACTAGCCTCGCTGCATAAGGCGTTTGAGGGTATTTTTAACAACGTTTACAATGCCCAAAACGGGCTTGAAGGTGTGAAAAAATTCAAAAAATTTAGTCCTAATCTCGTCATTACCGACATTTTAATGCCGATCGAGGATGGGCTTGAGATGATACGCCAGATCAAGCAGATCTTTCCGCATGCCCCTATCGTGGTGCTTAGCGGCTTCAGTAGGGAGGAGCAGCTAAAAGGCGTTATGGAGATTGGCGTCGAGCGGTATTACTTTAAGCCGGTAGATATCGCCGCATTTGTGCTAGAGATAAGTGCATTGATGAAGTCTAAGCTGGACTCGGTACGAGTCGTAAATATGGGTGCCGGCTACGTATTTGACGGGCTTCGTCGTATTTTACTGAAGGATGGCGAGCAGATCGTGCTTACTAAAAAGGAGCTTTCTTTTGTTTCGCTGCTAGCCAGTCGTGTGGGCGAGCTGGTACTTTACGAGGAGATCAAGCGTTATGTTTGGACTGAAGGAGCCGTGAGTGATACGGCGCTTCGCACCTTCGTCAAGCGTATCCGCGATAAAGTGGGTGGTGAAATCATAAAAAACGTCCCGAGCCTGGGATACAAGATCGAGCTTGAGCCCGCTTAAATTTGATCGCGTTTTTGCCGCTTTGTAATTTACGGAATCCACTCGTAAAATTTTGCGTCGAAATATGTCGCGATTAATGTGGAGCGAGGTAGAATTCCGCGCTCAAAGCGCCACAGATTAAAATTTTACGCTCATCCAACTTACTAAATTTGACTTGATAAAATTTAACCTCTCAAGCTTTTCAAAAACTTCTTTGCTTAAAAGCCCAAACTAAAAATTTCTTGCTAAAATATCGCAAAATTCCGCGTTCTGCGAATCGCTCTAAAGGATTTGTTTTGAAAAATTTGCCCTCTAAAAATCTCTTTGTCTACACTAGCTCGCGTGCGCTACGCGCGGCGCTGCAAAACGAGAGCGGCGGCGTGTTGGCGCCCAGGATTACGTTGGCGGAATTCTACGAAAAGGCGCTTTTTGTGCCGGATCTTGTCGCTTGCGGCGAGATAGATCGCGCGCTTTTTATGAAACAAGCGGTAAACGAGAGCAAGCGCGCAGGCGAGAGGCTTAAATTCCCTAACGAGCTTTACGAGTTTATGCGCAACCGCGAGTATCTTTTCGGCTTTTTCAAGGAGCTTGCGACGGAGCGCGTGAGTATCGATGCGCTCGATCTTAGTGACACATACGCGTGGTATGCCGAGCATTTTGAAATTCTGCGAGAGCTAGCGGGGGCGTATGCAAGGATTCTGCGCGAGCATGGATTTTACGACGAGATCACGCTGCCCGCGCTTTATGAGCTAAACGAATCCTATCTGCGCGGATTTGAGCGGATAGAAATCAACATCGACGGCAATCCTAGCGCATTTGAGTTCGAGGTTTTTAAGCGCGTGGCGGAGCTTAGCGAGGTCGTATTGAGCTTTAGAGCCACGACTTTAAATTCCAAGCCCGTGCGCGCGTTGGAAGAGCTTTGCGGCATAAGCTTAGAGTTAGGTTTTGCATACCGCGTAAATCTTAGTACGGGTGAAATTCTAAGCCGAGAGCCGTTAGGCGTGGGCGGAGCGGTTGTATGTAGAGGCTTTGAGCTGCGAAGCTTGCAGGCTAGCTACGTTTTTGAAAAAATTTCATCCTTTGTGCGCGCGGGCATTGCGCCGGAGCGTATCGCGGTGATTTTGCCCGACGAGAGCTTTGCCGGCACGCTGCGAATTTACGACGAGCGCATCGCAAGGGCTCGTGGCTCGCACCGCATGCTAAATTTTGCGATGGGAGAGAAGCTTAAAGATAGCCTATTTTACGTAACGCTAGAGAAAATTTCGCAGTGCTTAAAAGAAGCGCGCATGCCGAAATTTAGCGTAGATTACCGCGCATTCAAAAGTCCGGATGGAGAATTTTTGGATACGGAGGATTCCGCGGCACAGCAAAATTTAGCGCTAGGGAATTTCGCTTCGGAGAATTCTATTTCGCAAAATTTCGCACAGCAAAATTCCCCGTTTGATTGCGAAATTTTTTCAAATTCTAAAGCGGATTTAAATTTTATGTCTGCGCGAGAGCTTGAAAATACGGAAAATTTTGAAATTCTGCACGAAATTTCGGCGGAACGCGCGGATAGTGCGGAGGAGGAAAGCTTTTCGGTAGAGTTTGTAGAGTTTCAAGAGCCCTTGGAGTGTGCGCAGCAGCGCGATTATTCGGTTAGTGCAAAACGGCAGGAGCCTTCAAGGAAGCAGCAAGGGAGCCTACGAGACTCTATGCAGCGGAAGCATATAGAGCTTGAGGAAGAAGATGGGTATTCAAAAAGCCCTGAGCAGCGCGATCGTTTTAGGCACTCTAAAATGCGCGAGGGCGCAGATGAGTATCCGCAGCGCCCAAACCCACAGGAGCTTGATCTGTTTTTTGCGAGTGTGGACGTGGATGAGGCGCTTTTTGGCGAGTTTGCGCGCGATTTTACAAAGCAAGTAAGCTTTGAGCATTTCGAGGCGCTAATTGTCAAGCTCGCCTGTTTACCTAAAATTAGCGACGCGCTGCTGCAAGAAAAGCTAAAAGAGCCGCTATATCTAATTAAAATTTTGCTTCGAAAATTTAAGGACGAAAACCTAAGCTTGGGCAATCTAATCGATCTTTTTTTGCTGGAAATTTCGCGCATTAAGCTCGATGATGTTCGTGGCGGAAAGGTCACGGTAATGGGGCTTTTGGAGAGCCGTGGGCTACAATTTGATGGCGTGATAATCCCAGATTTTAACGATGATCTGGTGCCAAAGCGCAGTAGCGGAGAGATGTTTTTAAACTCTGCTTTGCGCGCTAGAGCAGGGCTCATCAGCCACGCAGACCGCGAAAATTTACAAAGATTTTACTACGACGGCTTGCTAAGAGGCGCTAAAAAAAGCGCGATTTGCTATCTGCAAAGCGTCGAGAAACTGCCTTCGCGGTTTTTGTAAAGCTTT
>NZ_CALIMQ010000331.1 GCF_938045535.1 uncultured Campylobacter sp.
TTTGTCACTTGTCATTATTTTTTGTATTTTTGCGTTTTGCTGTATGCTTTTTGCGGCGGATTCGGAACAGAATTTTATTTATGAAAGAAATTCCGTTTCGCAAAAATCTGGTAAAATTCAAATTTCAAAGGAGTTAGATGCTTATTTTTCGCAGATGGCGTCGAAATTGCAAGCTCTATGGACGAAGTATCAAGCAGGTATTTCCGATGAGGCTAGAGTCCGCATAGAATTTAGCAACAATGGACGAGTTTTAAATTATCAAATTTTAGAGCTTGGGCGTAGCACAGAATTTAACCAAAAGCTAAGGAAATTTTTAGATGAGCTTCCTAAGCGAAGCTTTCCAAAATCACTGGATAATAAATCTCACACATTTGAAATGGTATTATCCGACGTAGCAAATTAAATTTAAGGAGAAAAGATGAAGAAACTACTTTTGATTCTTGTATTTTGTAGTAGCATTTTCGCGGCAGATGCGACTATGTCTATCGTAAACGAAGGGGTAAATTTACCTAAAATCGTCGTTCAAGATGCGTCGAACCTTGCAAATTCAGAATTTGGCAACAAATTCTTTAAACTTATGGTGGGCGATCTAAAGGTCGGCGCGACTTTTGAAGTCAGCGACGAGTATCTACAAAGCAGCTATGATGCGGGCGCTTCCGACAATCTAGGCTCTAGCGGTGCCGCTCTTATCGTGCGCTACGCGGTAAGTGATAAAAGTTCGCCGATGAGCCTAAAAGCCAAAGTGCTCGAAGCAAACAGCGGCAGGGTGATGTACGAGAAGAGCTTTACGCTTTCAAATGCCGAGAAATATCCGTTTTTAGCCCATATGGCGGTATCTGAGATCGTCAAGCAGCTAGGGTACTCAAACGTCGATTGGATGAAGGAGATGATTTTGCTCTCTCGCTACACTTCGACGCGTGAGAGCGAGATCATGGTGGCTGACTATACGCTTACCTACCAGCAGGTGGTGCTTCGCGGCGGATTAAATATCTTCCCTAAATGGGCAAGCGCGGCGCAGAACGAATTTTATTATACCTACTACGTCAATAAAAATACGCCCGCTATCTATAAATTTGATCTATCCAACGTTAGCAAAAGTAAAATTTTTACCGGTCACGGCATGACGATAGCTTCAGATGTAAGCGCCGACGGCAGAAAGCTTTTAATCACCAATGCGCCTAAAGATCAACCCGATATTTATTTGTATGATATAGCCTCGGGCAGCGCTAAGCAAATTACTGATTATGCTGGCATTGATGTAAATGGAAATTTTATCGACGGCGATTCGCGCGTGGCTTTTGTGAGTGATCGTCTGGGTTATCCAAACGTATTTGCCACTAGCGTAAACGGCGGCAACGTTCAGCAGCTCGTCTACCACGGCAAAAACAATAACTCCATCAGCACAAATGGCAATTATGTTACTTACTCTAGTCGCGACGGCGGGGGCGGATTTAATATATATTTAATCTCTACTCAAACCGATATGATACGCCAGTTAACGGCTAGCGGCAAAAATATGTTTCCTAGATTTTCTAGCGATGGCGGTAGCATTATGTTTATCAAGCAAGACGGCGGCGGAAGCTCGGTAGGTATTATCAGAGTTAACGAGAATAAAAGCTTCCAATTTCCGTTAAGAGTGGGTAAAATTCAATCGGTTGATTGGTAAAATATTAAAAAATCTCGTGATATAATGACTTCAATTTTTTTTGAAAGGATAGAAAATGAAACATTTAGTTTTATCTTCGATAGCAGTTGCTGCTCTATTATTGAGCGGTTGTTCTAAAAAGACCCCAGAGGCCGATACTACAAGCACAAGTGATGCAGATAGACTAGCTGCTTTGGCATCTCAGATCCAAAGTGAAGTTGGCACTGTTTATTTCGACTTTGATAAATTTAATATTAGAGCCGATCAACAAGGCACAATCAATAATAACGCAGCTCTATTCAACCAAGCAGGCGCAGAGTCTCTAACTGTTAAAGTTGAGGGTAACTGCGATGAGTGGGGTTCTGATGAGTACAACTATGCTCTTGGTCTAAAGAGAGCTACTGCAGCTAAAGACGCATTGGTTGCTCAAGGCGTAAATGAGAGCAGAATTTCCGTAGTAAGCTACGGCGAGAGCAATATGGCTTGCACAGAGCATTCTAAAGAGTGCGACGCTCAAAACAGACGCGACGAATTCAAAGTTGGATTCTAATTTGAAATTTAAAAATTTCACGGTGGCGGCTCTTTTGGGAGTCGCCACTTTTTTAAATGCAGAAACTTCTGCATTTGATGCTGGCAATATTGATTCGGGCAGCTCTTACGGGCTAACTGAGAACGAACAAGTATTGCGCGACAATCGCAAGCGTATAAGCGAGATGCAAACTAGCGTAGATAATACACGCGAGAGCGTCGAAGGTTTGCGAAGTGTCCTTGAAGGAACAAATTCTAAAATTTCGAACCTGGAAAACAGGGTAGCGGATCTAGAAATTCGCGCTACCGGCAAAAGCCAAGGTAACAGCGAGCTAGATCAGATGAAACGAGATATCGCAACTATAAAAGCCCAAATTGCTGAAATTAATAAAAAATTAGGTAGCGGCAGCAGCGTAAAAAAAAACGCTGAATTAGACGCAGGCACTGCTCCGGCTCCCGCTAGCACAAAATCAGACTCCGATTTTAAATCAAAAGATCAAGCTTCAGTATTGAAAGAGGCTGACGCTTTATATGCCAAAAAAGACTATTCCGGCGCAAAAGAGCGCTATAATTATTTAGTATCTAAGAACTACAAGCCCGCTAAGGCAAACTATATGCTGGGCGAAATTTCATATTTTTCCGGCTCATACGCAGAAGCGATAAACTACTATAAAAAGAGCATCTCGCACAATGATAGCCAAGACTACACCCCAAAACTTCTTTATCACACCGCGATCAGCTTCGATAAGATCGGTGATAAAGACAGCGCAGATAAATTCTACAAAGCGCTAAAAGCTTCATACCCGGATTCCAAAGAAGCTAAAGCCGCGCCCACTAGATAACCTAAATTTAAATACAAAATCAAAAATAAAATTTTAAATAGGAGAAAACTATGGCTAACAACCGAGTTATAAAGATGCATTATGAGCTAAAAGACGGCAAAACCGGCGAAATTTTAGAGTCAAATTTAAACTCCGCCCCGATCGCCTTTCTTAGCGGCAAAGATCAAATTATCCAAAAGCTGGAAGATGAAATTTTAAATCTACAAGCGGGCGAGAGCAAAACGGTTCTAATAAGCCCGAGCGACGGGGTCGGCGAGTATAGAGAAGACGCCGTGCAAATCCTGCCTAAAGAGCAGTTTGCGGGCATCGATCTGGTCGTCGGTATGGAGCTTTTCGGTCAGGCGGAGGACGGCGCGACTACCCGCGTGAGCGTCAAAGCTATCGGCGAGCAGGACGTTACCATCGACTTTAACCATCCATTCGCGGGCAAGGAGCTGGAATTTAACGTAAAAATCGTCGAGAATCGCGAAGCGACGGCGGACGAAATTCTTACCGGCCAGCCGGAGGGTGCTCACAGCTGCGCCTGCGGACACAACCATCACGAGGATCACGAGTGCTGCGGCGGACACGGACACGATCACGCAGAGGATCACGAGTGTTGCGGAGGCCATGGACATGCAGACGGTCACGAGTGCTGCGGCGGGCACCACCACGAGCATTAGGATTTTTTATGAAATTTGCTTTTATCTTCCCCGGACAGGGCTGCCAAAGCGTAGGCATGGGCAGGGAGTTTTATGAGAACTCCGCCTCTGCGCGCGCGCTTTTGGATGAGGCTTCAAGTTTTACCGACATCGATTTTAAAAATTTACTGTTTGAGCCCGGCGACAAGCTCGACGTTTCGGAATTTACGCAACCCGCGATTGCATTAAATTCCATGATGGCGCTTGCGGCGCTGCAAGAAAGAGCGGATCAAGAAAAGCTTAGCATCGCTCCGCAGTTTTTGCTTGGCCATTCGCTGGGCGAGTTTAGCGCGCTAAGCGCTGCGGGAGGAATAGAGCCGAAGCAGATGCTAAAGCTAGTAAATATTCGCGGCAGGCTTATGCGGAGCGCCTGCGAGGGCAAAGGCGCCGGAATGATGGTGATCTTGGCTCTTGCCGACGAGGCGGTCGAAAAAATTTGCGCGGATGCGACGAGCGCAGGCAAGCAGGTTTGGGCGGCGAATTATAACTGCGATGGACAGATCGTGGTCGCTGGCAAAAAAGATGATCTCGCAGCACTCGAGGGCGAGTTTAAAGCCGCGGGCGCAAAGCGCGCGATGCTACTTAATATGAGCGTCGCGAGCCACTGCCCTATGCTACAAAGCGCCAGCAACGAGCTTTTGAAATTTTTACGCCCCGCGCTAAAAGAGAGTTTCGCTCCAGTCGTTGCTAACGCCACGGCGCGAGTATACACGACGAAATCCGAAGCGCTAGAGCTGCTGAAGGCCCAGCTTATTGGCCCTGTGCTTTACAAGCAAAGTATCAAAAATTACGAGGGCGAGACGGACTGCTTCGTCGAGTTCGGCGCAGCGGTTTTAAAAGGTATAAACAAAAAGATCACGCAGAAGCCGACCTTCAGCATCACGGATCTTGCGAGCTTAGACGAGTTTGTAAAATTTGCAAAGGAGAACGGATGAAAGTAGCGATCTTGGGTGCTATGCCCGAAGAGATCGAGCCGCTATTATCCGCACTGCGCGAGCGGGGCGTGAACGTGGAGGCCGTAGAGCATGCGAATAATAAATTCTACGCCGCCAAGCTTAACGGCCATGATCTCGTGATCGCATATTCGAAGATCGGCAAGGTAAATTCCGCCCTGACGGCTACGGTTATGATCGAGAGATTCGGTGCGCGCGCGCTCATTTTTACGGGCGTCGCGGGGGCTTTGAAGCGCGGCATTAAGATCGGCGAAATTTTATACGCCACCTCACTCGTGCAGCACGATCTGGATATCACGGCGTTTGGGCATCCGCACGGATTCGTGCCGGGAAGTAAAATTTCAGTCCAAACTGACGCGAAGCTAAATTCTATCGCGCAAAGCGTCGCCGAGCAGCTAGGCATCACGCTAAAATCGGGCGTCATCGCTAGCGGCGATCAGTTCGTGGGCGATGAGGAGCGCAAGAGCTGGATCGAGCGGACGTTTGATGCGAGCGCGGTCGAGATGGAGGGAGCGAGCGTAGCGCAGGTGTGCGACGCGCTGGGCGTGCCGTTTTGCGTGCTGCGCGCGATAAGCGATGAGGCGGGACACAAAGCCGAGTTCGATTTTGACGAGTTTATGGTAACAAGCGCGCAAACGAGCGCAAATTTCGTCCTAAAAATGATCGAAAGGTTATGATAAACCTCTCCAAAAAACTACTTCGCCGCGTCGGACAAACCAACGCCAAATACAAGATGTTCGAGCGCGGCGATAAAATTTTACTAGCTCTTAGCGGCGGCAAAGACAGTATGAGTTTGGCGCACGTGCTGAAGCACTTTCAAAGCGTAAGCCCGCTAGATTGGGAGTTTCGAGCCGTCACCGTCACCTACGGTATCGGCGAGGATCTGCGCGAGATAAGCGCCCATTTTAAAGAGCACGAGATCCCATACGAGATAATCGATACTAAAATTTTTGAATTCGGCAAGGAAAAGATCCGCGCGAACACCACGTTTTGCAGCTTTTGCTCGCGTATGAGGCGCGGATACATCTACTCCTACGCGCTTGAGCACGGCTTTAATAAGATCGCCATCGCCCACCACCTCGACGACGCCGCGGAGAGCTTTTTTATGAATTTCACCTTTAACGGAGCGCTGCGTACCCTCGCTCCGCGCTATGTCGCCGAAAAGGGGCTCGTGATCATCCGCCCGTTCATTCTAGCGCGCGAGCGCCAAATCGCCGCTTGTGCTAGAGATAACGAGCTTCCGATCATGCGCGAGGAGGAGGTTTGCCCCGCGAAGCAATACGGTGGCAAGGAGCCTACCGCGCGTGCCGCTACGAAGGAGCTTTTGGCGCAGTACGAAAAGACCCATCCGAGGTTTTTTATCAGCCTGCAAGCCGCCTTTGCCAACATCCACGAAGAAACCTTTTTCGAGCCTAAATTTTAAAATTTTAAGCGGCTTACACTCCCTCGCTCAAACGAATTCAAAGCGCCCAGTTCTTGCGACAACATGAGTTTCGTGCACCTAGTTCGATTTTTTGGCTTGAATGAGCCTGACGCACGCAGAGCAGTTATCTTTCCCTGTGCTCAAACGAGCTGCGAGCCGCAGCGCGAGCAGTTGGATTCACTGTGTCCGAGCCGTGCGCGCGAGTGATTGGGCTTCTGCGTCCGAAGTTGTGTACATGAGCGATTACGCGCTCTGTACCCGAGAAGCTACGAGATATCGTAGGTTGTGCGTTGCTGTATCTGTTTTTATAAAACAGCTACGGCTGCTTTCGGCGCCACGCTTTCATCCTGCTCGGGCGCCGCTCAAGCGAGCTTTACGAGCGATCGCTGTGGGTCTCGCAAAGCTCGCGCGAAAGATAGTTGTAGAATTTTCATCTCAAAAAATGTTTTAGAAATTTTACCCCACAAAATTTTAAAATTTTATCGGCAGGCTATAGTTTAAGGCGCATTCGCAGATCCGCCCGCCGCGTGTCGTAAATTTAAACTGCTCGTCCGCTCCGCAAAATGTTTCAAAAATCTTACTTCGCAAAATTTTAAAATTTTAACGAAGCCGAGTTTAAAATTCCGGCAGAGCCAAATTTTAAAATTTCAAAGCGACCGAATTTTAAAATTTATCAAAGCCGAATTCTGAAATTTTATCGTAGCCGAATTTCCGCTCTCGTTTCATAAACGTTACCTTTTGAAATTTCGCCGCTCGCGCTGGGTTAAATTTTGAGCCGCTTCAAAGCCGCTCAAAACCTCCGCTGTCGCGCACGCAGATTAAATTTTAAAATTTCGCGGGCGCCGCATTGCTTCTCAAATTTACACACCGCGAAATTTTAACCGATTTTCGCTCCGAAATTTATGCCGCATTAATCGCCGCGGATATATAATAGCGAATGTCATATTTCACGTAAGGAGTAAGCATGGCTACAATCCAACCAAGCTATAAGCTTTTCATCGACGGCGAGTTTGTGGGTGCCGAAGGCGGCGCGAGCCTAGACGTTTTTAATCCCGCTACCGGCGAGAAAATTTCAAAGATCGCAGATGCTAGCAAGGCGGACGTCGATAAAGCGGTCGCCGCGGCCCGCAAGGCGTTTGAGAGCTTCCGCCGCACCAGCGTTTATGAGCGCAGCGCACTGCTAAATAAGATCGCCGACGTCCTGGAGCAAAACGCCGAGTTCATCGCCACCGTAGAGACTATCGACAACGGCAAGCCGATCCGCGAGACGCGCGCGGTCGACGTAGCGTGGTCGATCGAGCATTTCCGCTATTTTGCGGGCGTGATTTTGGGCGAGGAGGGCAGCGCCAATATGTTAAAAGAGCGCTATCTATCCGTCGTTTTGCGCGAGCCGATCGGCGTAGTAGGACAGATCGTGCCGTGGAATTTCCCATTTTTAATGGGCGCGTGGAAGCTCGCTCCGTTACTTGCCGCGGGCGATACATGCGTATTTAAGCCAAGCTCCGAGACCAGCCTTAGCATTTTGGAGTTCATCCGTCTAATCGCGCCGCTACTTCCAAAGGGCGTCATCAACGTCGTAACCGGCAAGGGAAGCAAGGCAGGCGAGTTCGTCCGCACCCACAAAGGGCTCGATAAACTCGCGTTTACGGGCTCGATCGAGGTCGGCAGAGGCATCGCTGCGGGACTCGCCGTGACCGCCGGCCTTCTTCTG